>NZ_CAWNTB010000021.1:0-9711 GCF_963877065.1 Vibrio sp. V01_P9A10T6 | reverse complement strand
GTAATAACACGCTCAGTAAACACAGAATGGGCATGCTCTAATACTGCAATTTGCAAATTTTCTTTAGCATTAAAATGCGCAAACAAACCACTTTTTGATAAACCGCACTGTTTTGCCAACTCACCGATAGTGAGGCTTTCCAAACCGTTTTCACTGGCTAATTCGAATGCTTTGTTCAGTACATTTTCTCTTGTAATTCTACCTTTGCTCATATTATGCCGACTCTCACTTCATACCATGCTATTTTTAGCACGTTCGTTCTTTTTTGCAAATTTGATTTTGCAAAATGAGGAACTGTGGAAGAATAGCAACGCTATGAGCAACTTCAATGGATTGATATGACAACGATTATCGAACAACTTTTGTTTTCGGCCTCAATTACAGGGCCTATCTGTTTGATGTTAGTACTGGGCGTTGTACTGAAGCGAACGGGGGTTATCAACGACAATTTCATCGATGTCGCGTCACGAATCGTATTCCAAGTCACCTTACCAGCCATGCTATTTCTTAGCATCGTCAAATCACAGCACGATTTTTCTTCCAGTGCAGCACTGATTGGCTATGGACTACTCGCTAATTTCCTATTTTTTCTTTTCACGACTTTTTTCACCAAAAAAGCGTTCCCACAACATCTGGATCACGGCGTGATCATCCAAGGCGGGTTTCGTGCGAATACCGCTATTATCGCTTTGGCTTATGTCGCAAATACTTATGGCGAACCTGGGCTAGCATTAGCGGCGATGTACGTTGCCGCAACCACTATCCTTTATAATATTCAAGCGGTGATAACACTCACGCCAAAAGGGGAAAGTTCAGGGCTCAAAGCCGCTGGAGTGATTGCCAAAACACTCACCAAAAACCCACTGATTATTGGTATTCTGCTCGGCGTTTTATGCTATTCCTTATCCCTTCCAATCCCGAAAATGGTTACTGATGCTGGCCAATATTTTGCCAATATGACACTACCATTAGCACTACTGTGTACTGGCGGCTCACTCAATATAGGTTCACTCAGAAGCGACAAAGCACCGGCTTGGTTTGCCACTGCCCATAAGCTGATTCTCGCCCCGATATTGATCACATCGGGTGCGTTACTTTTTGGCTTTCGCGGGTTAGATCTCGGGCTAGTCTTTTTGATGAGTGCATCCCCTACCGCTGCGGCCAGTTATGTTATGGCTAGAGCTATGGGAGGAAATGCAACCTTAGCGGCCAACATCATTGCATTGACGACCGTATTTTCACTGTTTACTTGTACACTAGGCATCTTCCTGCTCGCGTCTCTGAACTTAATCTAACCGCCTTTTAATTCACTGCGGAAAGGTAAGAAGGAAGGGCCATTCAAAAAAAGCGAATCATTCCATCATGGAGACATCACTTTCTTTCAGTCCATGATTAAATAGCGTCAACAATTGTTCACTTCGTTCACCCATTTTAGGGAACAACAGATAGTTATTATTGATGAGAAAAGGTTTGGGATGGTGCGTGATCATTTCTCGCCATTGCGGTAAGTATTTATCCAGAGTGTAATAACCGATATGAATTTCTTCTGGCATGAGATCAATCCGCTTTTTCGCCAGCCGTTCGAAGTTCTGTTTTGGATCATTGACTCGAGACATTTTTATTTGCTGCGTTTCTAACAATCTGTCTAACTCGGCACCATAGCTGTAGGCAATGCCACCTCCTAAATGTAACCCCTTAAGATCATAGAGGCTTTCCCAGTGAAAGTCGGTTTCTTTATGGTGAAAAAACACGAAGCGTTCATCGCTCACCGCTTCGCTATAATAAAAATCTACCGTCCGCTCTTGGTTAAACATCCAAATAGCAGTTGCATCATAACGTCCAGCTTTGGCTTCGGCGTATGCTCTCGCCCATGGGAAAAAATGAAACTCAACTTCGTAGCCGGCATCCTTAAATACTTTACGGATAATCTCAGCAACAAAACCATTATTTTCAAGGTGTTGACCAATAAACGGCGGCCATTCACCCGCACTAATACGAATGACATGACTATTGTGTATTGAGGATGGCGCTGCCCATACGGGGATAGAAATCCATGATAGGATGAGACAGAACCAAACCTCATACCATCTTAAAGATTTCATTGCCGTACCTGAACATTGAGCAAACTTTCAAGAAACATAACAAAAACTAATAAAACAAAACGTATACATAATATATTTATGTTTTTATGCTAGTGCAGTTCTTAAACCCACTTTTTGTAACCAACACGACAAAAATAAGGCCACGTGCTACAACATCAATGAGGAAAGAACCATGATGAAATGGGTAGTTGGTTTAAGCCTACTATTTAGCAATGTTGCTAGTTTGGCAGCGACTTCGGTCGATTGGTTACAGGTAAAATCAGAAGACGGCATTACGATCTACTCGCGCCACCATAGCGATGGCTTAGTCCAAATACGGGCGCAAATGTTCGTACCCACTAGCTATTTCGCTTTTATGCGGCTATTAGATGACAGTGAACATGTACCAAACTGGATAGATAACGTGAGTAACAGCCGTGTGCTGCAAAAAATTTCAGATACCGAGAATATTGTTTACACCCAATTCTCGGCACCATGGCCAGCTAAAAACAGAGATATGGTGACTTATTCAAAATTTGAGATGCTACCTAATGGTTTAAGCTTAGCAATAGTGGATGCCCTAAATTACTTGCCTGAACAACCGGGATACATCCGTATCACTCAAGTCAACGCACATTGGACGCTGCAAAAACTGACTAATGGTATGACTCACATCGATTATATTGCCTTCGCTAATCCAGGAGGTGCACTACCTAACTGGTTAGTGAACAAACTGTCCACTGACAGTGCCTTTACCACATTTAAAGGCTTGCGCCGAGAATTGGCCAATTATCAAGATAAACTTCACCCTGCCGTGAATGAATAGCATTCTTAACCCAATACTTGGCCAAAAGGAAGGTAAATAATATTCAGCACGATCAAGACAACCATCGCACTGAACGTTAGCTTCATACCACGAATCCGCCCTTTAAGTTGGTCACTTAAAATCGCTCTGGCATGTAAAATTCGGCCAACGATAAACGTGATACCTACCCCGTGGATCCACCATACGCTGGCACCATTAAACTCCAATAACCCCAATAGGAATGTATTCTGCGGCATTTCCTTGCGCGCTGCGAGCTAATTGCAGTGCTGGTACTCCACCATCGGCATATCTCACTTGGTTAGCCCGACGCTGTTTAATAACGTTAATCGCTAGCCACAAAAATAATACTGAAAGTATCGATGCATATAGAGCAGTAACCATGGTCATTCCTTTTCAAGTCAGTAGCGCCTCTATAGTAGTGCATCAAACACGTTCAGGTCACCACTCTGATTCAAAGCAATCTCTAGTGCTGGAGTGGCTTAATCTCCTGAGCCGAGTACACCTTATCCACTTTATCCCAAGGAATCGGGTCAATTGATACACCTGCGTCTTTTGCGCGTTGGTGAATACGCTCTAATGAAGAACCAGACTGCTTATACGTTTCCACACCAAAACCATTGCTATCGCGATCCATGACTTTATCTGGTGCCAATTCAGCTAAATAGATGGTCGTACCACAACCTCTTAACCAAACTTTGGCTTGCCCATTGGGCAGTAAACCAAACACGAATTCGGTTCGATAACAAACATTACCCAATGAACCATCTCTATTTTGGTAAAGACTTTTTTGTGCCATCAAACTTTTCACATCTTCAGATACAGTATATTTGGTGACATAAAACTGGGTGTTAATAAGTGAAACCCAGTACAAGTAAAGACTATCTGGTGGTAATTTAATCTTTACAACCTGCTCACCCTGCGTATTCATAGCAAAACTATGAACAGGCAACCCAAAACCATCATATTCAGGTAACCAACCTTGAACATTTTTTAGATCACTGATTCTCATAAACTGAGAAAAGGTATGCAAAGGAGATGTCCAGTTTTGCGCCTCATTTACTCCATAAGCTTGAGTCACTTTAACAGGATAAAAAGAGGGCATAGAGACGCTAACACTCCATGCCTTCTCTGGTATTGGCCCCGCATACGATGAGCAGGCATTTAACAATGCCGTGATCAACAAAACAGATACACTTTTTAAATACATTCTACTTTCAGGTCAAAAATGTCTAATTAAGAGGTTTGATCTCTTCCATTGAATACACCTTATTTACTTTATCCCAAGGAATCGGGTCAATTGATACACCTGCGTCTTTTGCGCGTTGTTGGATATCATTTAGTAAAGAACCGTGTTTATATCTTTCTTCATCAAACCCATTACTATCACGATCCAATACTCTATCCGGTCCCAGCTCAGCTAAATAGATGATTTCACCACAGCCTCTTAGCCAAACCTTGGCTTGCCCATTGGGCAGTAAACCGAACACGAATTCGGTGCGATAGCAAACATTACCCAATGAACCATCTCGATTTTGGTAAAGACTTTTTCTTGCCATCAAACTTTTAACGTCTTCAGATACAGTATATTTGGTGACATAAAACTGGGTATTAATAAGTGAAACCCAATACAAGTAAAGAGCATCGGGTGGTAGCTTAATTCGCATGACCTGATCACCTCGTCGATTCATTGCGAAGGGATGTATTGGTAATCCAAAACCATCATAGTCAGGAAGTTCTTTTTTGATATTTTCAAATGCACTGATCCTCATAAACTGAGAAAATGTATGTAAAGGGGATGTCCAATCTTGCGCATCGTTCACCCCATAGGCTTGAGTAACACTGACAGGATAAAAAGTGGGCATAGAGATACTAACACTCCATGGCGTCTCCGGTATCGACCCAGCATACGATGAGCAAGCATTCAACAATGCCGTAATTAGCAAAACAGATATACTTTTCAAATACATTCTACTTTCCTTTTTCGCATGGGTAGCTGGCGCGCTTATAGCAACCTTTACTTTCATCCCAAAGCGGTTTAAGTGCAAAACTATCATCTGACGAGTGGTGAAATACGTTTAACTGCATCAACTCTTGTTTACGTTTTTCATCAAACTCACTCTCTAACTTGGCATACTGTCCTTGCTTTGCCATATCCAGTACTTTTTGATTGAAAACCTTAAAGCTGGCAGCTAAACCATTTATGGTTAGCTCTGGAAAATCTCTTACTGTGTAATAAATCGCATAAGGATCCGGAACATGCCAAATCTTGCCATCATAATCCTCAAGAGGAACACCATGAAACTCAGCTAGACCATACATTAATCTGAGGTATAAACGAGAGAGTTCACCTTCCACTTTTCGCTGTATGTAAAGGCGACCGACCACTCTTCCGCCCTCTTTTTTACCATGATTAATACACTCAATTTCTGGCTCTACATAGTCATTCTCCTGCCAACCAGTGGCTAAATCACGCTGTTTATACTCAGCCAGCTTTCTTCTCACGTATTGCTCGGCGCGATCCTTATCCCAGCGGTCAGAGAAAGAGCGGCTCGCACGCTTCACCAACTTTTTTTCTAAGATCGGCAAGAGATAATCACTCTTGTTGTAGCTCAGGCGTGAATGGTAACCGCCACCAATATCGGAATGGGCTCCAGGAA
This sequence comes from Vibrio sp. V01_P9A10T6, assembly GCF_963877065.1. NCBI lineage: Bacteria > Pseudomonadati > Pseudomonadota > Gammaproteobacteria > Vibrionales > Vibrionaceae > Vibrio > Vibrio sp. V01_P9A10T6. The sequence continues at coordinate 4,147 of NZ_CAWNTB010000021.1, read as the reverse complement.
GGACAAATTCATGAAAATGCGCCACCGAATCAACAGAGTTAAGATGGTTGAGGCTAAAGTTATAGCGGCACTCAATGGTAGGATCGGCGGTTAAGTGAACAGCACGCCGAACGCGCTGAGGATCAATCCATAACCTCACATCACCATTGTCATGATGGGTTGAAAAATCAAAAGAGAGTAGGTCAACCACAGAAGCGACGGTATCAAACAGGCCTGCAAAAGTAATCTCACAGCTGGCTTTAGCCTCATCTGCTTCATCCCAATCAAACCCGTAAGCTAACGGAATGCCGCTCTTTTGGCACGCCTTGCTAAACGTTTGAGCAAACTCGCTCTGCTCGCCATCCAACACCACATTAATAAAATGTCTTGCAGCAGCAGCTCCACGGCTAAAGCCGAACACATCAAACTGCAACTTATTAAAACCGTCAACGATATTCGACTGTGCGTTAGCAAAGGTAGACTTCAGTTCCATAATTGACGTTGAAAGCTGATCTACAGAAGTACTAACTTTAGCTGTCACACCATATTTACCTATCCCTGCCCCCTGCCCAAAAATTTCCGATTCATCAGCCGGAGTAATATTTGTACTATTCCCTGTACCAATTCCGGTCATATATTCAGAAAGAAAATAGGTTTCTTTATCGTTCGAGAATTCTTTATTTATATAGCGTTCAAACAACTTCTGTACATTGGTTAGCTCATTAGTAGCGCTGCCTGCCACTGTCTCTACTTCGCCTTCATCATTTTTAAATAAGGAGATAAAGAAATTGTCTTTTTTAGGATAATCAAAACACTCGCTCGATAAGTGAGTAGCAGGAATGTCGTTTTTAAGCCGCCCTGTTTTTCTGGAAATAATGTCGCAATCAACGTTGTATTTCATTTTCCATGTTTGATAGTAATTCTCTAACTGAGTTTTCCCCCACTGCGCACTGTAGCTATTATTGGCCGTACCATCAAAAAACATACCTACACGTAAGGTAATAAAGTTAAATCCTCTCACTTTAAGAACATAACTTTTATCTGTCAGTAAGTTGCAAGCATCCGCTTGACCTTTTTGGTGCCTTACGGGTAGAGCTTGTTCTGGCGTTAATTCGGTTAGATCGCCACTGGTTACGTTTAGAAAACTAGCACTATTACCTAAATGGTCTTGGTATTGCTTGGCAAAATCCAAAGTAGGGTCGGCTTCATTATTGGGTGTTCTCAGCTTACCCTGAGACTCTCTTAACCATTGTTCAGCATCGAGAGTGAGCGTCACCGGGCCGGGGGCAAGTGTTTTAAGCAAGATAGGCGCTTCACCTAATACGACGGGAAATTCATGCTTTGCAGAGTCAGTGATAGTACCAGTGATGCCTTCAAATGGTTTATTGAACTCATCACGGATGATAATTTCAATCCAATGCGTTCGATTTTCACACGGCGCACAAAAAGGGCTAACTCCTGTTGTACTTCTCATTACCAGCTCTCCTTAATGGCTTTTAACTCTTTCAGTTCATCCGATGTTAAATGTAAAGGATGGGATAAATCATCAAGCGCGGTATCGGTTGCAGTGACGAGTGCAACTAACGCATGCTGCTCTGCGACCTCGTAGCTATTTTGCTTTTCTAATGCTGATTGCAAGGCTGATAGTATCGTCTGCTGCGGTGATTCTAGGCGTTGTAAAAGATGCGGCAATAGCTCCCACCAACGTCTTTCTAAGGAATTGGCATGAACATTTATGTTGTACAAAGGCGCTAGGTGGTGAGGTAACATCTTCCACCAAGTCCCGTGGCGAAGCACAAATTCACTGCATGAGGTATTACTGAAGGTAATGAGAGCGTCTTCTTCATGGTGATCAATCGCCACCAATTGGTTGATGTTGCCTAAAAAGTGATTCACCTCAGTTTCATCCATCGCTCGTAGTATGGGAATAATCACATCACGATCGTAAAAACGAAACATCACTTCTTCGCCATCAAGTGAAGCTATCAATAAACTTTGTAAATGATCGAGCATTACTTCAGTACGGGTTGAACTGGTTAGAAATAGACCTTGCTGCAAAATCTCGACTGGCAGGTTTAACACTTTCCCAGATACTGGAACGAGCCACGGAGATAAGCCCATTACTGAAGAAAAAGTATCTCCATGAAATAGTACGGCCATGTTTTCGAAACTCATCCCGCCGTTTTCAAGCATCGCATGCTTGATTGTCTTGTATCCAACAAGCCAATACACCGATCCGCTTTGTTGCGTTACCCATTGATTAATCATCATTACATCCCTGTATTTTGATGGTTATTGGCTAGTAATGCGTTGCCATTCTTGTGGTTTTTCCGCCTTGACCCATTCGGCTTTATGATTAGCTGAAGCGCTTTTTTTCGCATTTTTGACTGGAGGCATGTTTATACTCTGCCGATAGTTTTGGTACCAGAGATCAAATTGATCGCCACTATTTTGGATAACAGCGTCAACTTGATTATTGACTAATGTACGTTTTTTACCCTCAAATGCATCGAGTAGCTTGGTGTCTGTTTTTGCAGTAGATTCGACCTTGGGTAAATAACCTTGCAGTGCGTTTGGAACCGTTCGAAACTCAAAAAGTATCGCTGTTTGTGGGCTTTTAGGATCACCAATGGTGGCGTTATTGATACCATGCCCAGCTACTTCTCCACCATTTTGAAAGTATTGAAATACATTAACGGCGAGATCATTTGAACACACCGAATAAAGTTCTGGAGTTATTTTGCTACGCACGACTCGAGAATCCTTAGCACTTAATACCTCTAACATTTTCGAAGGCTTAGTTCTTGGTAATATCTCCCAAGCATTTTTCACTTTAGGGTCCGTTAAACCATTAGCATTAGGTGTAATGCCTTCTGATTCTGGCTGCCACTCGTTGATATAAATACCAAATTTTTTCGACAACTCAGCGGTTTTAATATAGATGGACGTTAAGTAAGCAAATACTGAGGAAGCCGTTTCTTCATCATCCAACTGCTCACTGCGAGTTAATGACAGAAACTTATCCTTGAGTGATTTTTTATACCAAGGGGCTAATTCAAGTAACCGAAGCTCTGCACTAGCGCCCGTTCCAAATAATTTAGCGCTAACTCCAACTGTAACCTGCTGCCCACTCGGAGTCATCGAGATTGTTTGACCTTGGTAATCGGCAGAGACACCATTTCCAGCAGCGATAATATGATTCACGTTCGAGATTTCTAGAATAAACTGACCATCATCACTACTCGTAGCCGCAAGTGTTTGATGGTTAAACTGGCTAATGTGCGATGTGAAATACTTCGCTAACCAAAGCATACCTGCTTTACGATCCTCGACGGCTTTTTCATCATCCATTGCACAAGGGTAAGTAATAAGCTCAATTGTATGAGTTTGCCACCCTGTATAATCTCGACCATTTTTAAGATGCGGCGGGCAATGATAACTGCCTTGATTCATATCTTTGGTCAACATGAATAGCGCTTCGCCTTTTGCATTTTTTACATAACCAAATTTTTGTGATGAATTGGCAGGCATCGCGACAATCAAACCACTCAACTCATTCTCGATACCGATTGAAGAAGTCGGGAAATGGGTACCAAACTCCGGAGCAGGCTTAGTTGTATTTCGAACACGAGCATCTGATGCTAAATTCGTTGCTTGTACCGGCACAGGTTGCGGTGGTGCTAATGGCGGAGGTGGAGGCGGTGGGGGGCTCACTAACCCTTGAGTTTGCTCTAAAGGACAAACTCTTACTGCAGGGATACGTGCCTCTTCAGCTTGCAATAGCGCTTGGTAAAGAATGGTTTGAGGTGGCGCGGGGGATTTTTGCAGTTCAAGCTCACCAGGTAATAACGGTAAATCGCCACTAAAACCACTGCCACTGCCCGCACTTCCGCCTGAGTTTAAATTAACGCCCGCCCCAGAAAGATGGACACCAGCAGGATCGACTTTGACAAAACTGCCACCGGCTGTCACGGTAATTTCTGACCCTGCTTCGATCACCACTTTTTGTCCAGCTTTGATGTGGATTTCATCTCCACTTTCATTAGTCCAAACTTGCCCTGATTTTACGTGCAAGGAACCATCGACCATTAATATACAGCTACCCTTAACCGATTCGCGGCTTTCGCCCTCCACCGTGAGGTGGTGGTTATGTTTAACGTGCGTAAAC
>NZ_CAWNTB010000020.1:0-9748 GCF_963877065.1 Vibrio sp. V01_P9A10T6 | reverse complement strand
ACTATACATATTTACGGCTAAACATTAAATAGCCATGAAGAACAAAGGATGTAAATCATGTCACCCGTGTTAGAAGTTAAGAACCTCTACAAGGTATTTGGAGAGACTCCACAACAGGCTTTCCCGCTGTTAGAAAAAGGGTTGGATAAAGACCAAATTTTCGAGCAAACCGGACTCACTGTTGGGGTCAAGGATGTGTCTCTTTCAATCAATGAAGGGGAGATTTTTGTCATTATGGGTTTGTCCGGTTCGGGCAAGTCCACTTTAGTTCGATTGTTGAACCGCCTGATTGAGCCAACCCAAGGAAGTGTTTTACTGAAGGGTAAGGATATTGCTCATATTTCAGAGCAAGAGCTGCGCGATGTAAGACGTAAAAATATCTCAATGGTATTTCAGAACTTCGCACTCATGCCACATATGACCGTTCTTGAAAACGCTGCCTTTGGATTAGAACTATCAGGAGTGGTGGCTCATGAACGTAATAAAAGTGCAAAAGAAGCGCTCGCTCGGGTTGGCTTAGACGCCTACTGTGAGTCATTCCCTGATGAGTTATCGGGTGGGATGAAACAACGCGTTGGTTTGGCTCGTGCACTCGCCAACGACCCTGACATTTTGTTAATGGACGAAGCATTTTCCGCACTCGACCCGTTAATCCGCACCGAAATGCAAGATGAACTAATCCGCCTGCAAAATGATGATAAGCGAACCATCGTTTTTATTTCTCATGACCTTGATGAAGCAATGAGAATTGGTGACCGTATCGCCATCATGCAAGATGGCATCGTCGTACAAACGGGCACGCCCGATGAAATATTGCATCATCCTGCTAACGATTACGTCAGTTCATTCTTTCGTGGCGTTAATGTTGCCAGTGTTTTTTCAGCTAAAGACATTGCCCGCAAAAAACCCGCGGCCGTTTTTAAAAAACACGACAATGATGGCCCGGCTGCAGCAATGCAGTTACTGATGGATCATGACCGAGACTACGGAATTGTAGTTGACCGTACGAATAAATACTCTGGCATTGTGTCGCTCGACTCTCTGAAACAAGCTCTCAAGCAACAAACATCGCTTAGCGCGGCACTACTGCCTGATATTGTGACGGTTGATCCGGAGCTGTCTGTTAGTGAATTAATCAGCCAAGTTGCTGAAGTCCCCTACGCCGTGCCTGTTGTCGATCAGCAGGGAAATTATTACGGCGTGATCACCAAATCACGCTTATTGCAGACTTTGGATAGGGAATAATTATGACAACGGAAACCAACATTCAATCCACAGAGGCGCTTGACCCATGGGCGTCTGCCGCGCAAACGCCTGTCAGCAGCGATCCTTGGTCAGCGACTACTGCGTCTCCAACTACAGCAGGTGATTGGTTAAATGGCGCAACCGACGCTCCCGCGCCTTTCGATTGGCTGCACCCATTTCAAGATGCAATTATCCCCTTTGATCACTGGGTTGAAACCGGGCTGGGTTGGTTAGTGGAACACGGTAGGCCATTATTTCAAGCTGTCAGAGTACCTGTTGATTTTATTTTAAGTTCATTTGAAACCACGTTAGTTTCAACGCCAGCGCCTGTGATGTTGTTGATTTTATTTTTGATCACATGGCAACTTGCTGGACCTAAAATGGGTATCGCTTCATTAGCCTCGCTGATTACGATTGGATTAATCGGAGCCTGGTCACAAGCAATGGTCACCCTCGCCTTGGTCATGACCTCGGTATTCTTTTGCCTATTGATTGGCTTGCCACTTGGGATTTGGCTGGCCAGAAATCAAACGGCTGCAAAATTCATCCGCCCCGTTTTGGATGCGATGCAAACCACGCCCGCATTTGTGTATTTAGTCCCGATCGTGATGCTGTTCGGAATTGGCAACGTACCTGGCGTGGTGGTAACCATTATTTTCGCCCTGCCACCGATTGTTCGTTTAACCATCTTAGGTATTCAACAAGTTCCCGAAGAGCTTATCGAAGCAGGCCATGCATTCGGCGCAAGCCCAAAACAGATGCTCTACCGTATTCAGTTACCACTAGCCATGCCGACCATTATGGCCGGTGTCAACCAAACACTGATGCTATCGCTGTCGATGGTTGTAATTGCCTCCATGATTGCTGTCGGTGGCTTGGGGCAAATGGTTTTGCGTGGTATTGGCCGACTTGATATGGGACTCGCTGCCGTAGGGGGACTTGGCATTGTCATTCTCGCCATCTTACTTGATCGCCTAACTCAGCATATCGGTACAGAAAATCGCGATCAAAAAGTACGCTGGTATCAAACCGGCCCTATCTCACCCTTTTATTTACTGAAGCAAAAACTGACTCATCAGAGTGCAAACAATCTAGGAGAACAGAAATGAATTACGCATGGAAGACGTTAATCTCAACCAGTTTAATCGCATCGGCGGCATTACCCATCAGCGCTTGGGCTGATAAACTTCCTGGCAAAGGTATTAGTGTACAACCCGTACAATCGACAGTGGCTGAAGAAACATTTCAAACTCTCATCGTGAACAAAGCGATGGAAGCGCTGGGGTACGATGTCAAACCGACCAAAGAAGTCGACTACAACGTGGCTTATACTTCGATTGCCGAAGGCGATGCAACCTATCTCGCCGTTGGGTGGTTTCCTTTACACGCCGACAAATACTCGATGGCGGGCGGCGACGCTAAGTTCTATCGAAAAGGTCAATATATATCAGGAGCAGCGCAAGGCTACTTGATTGATAAAAAAACGGCAGATAAGTACGGTATTACTAATATTGCTCAGTTAAAAGACCCTAAAATCGCCAAGCTGTTTGATGCAAATGGCGATGGTAAAGCAGACTTAACTGGCTGCACACCCGGCTGGGGTTGTGAGATGGTGATTGAGGAGCACTTAACCGCCTACGGTTTACGACCGACCGTTACTCACAACCAAGGTAACTATGCCGCTATCATTGCCGATACAATTTCACGCTACAAAAAAGGCGACCCTATCCTTTATTACACTTGGACACCTTATTGGGTGAGTGGGGTGTTGGTCCCTGGTAAAGATGTCACTTGGCTTGAAGTCCCTTTCTCTGCCCTACCTGGTGAGCGCAAAAATATCGATACAACCCTACCCAACGGAAAGAACTTCGGCTTTGAGATGAACAGCATGCTGATTGTCGCCAATAAAAAATTCGCTCTAGAAAACCCAGCCGCAGCAAAACTTTTTGAAATCATGAAGTTGAATATTAATGATATCAGTGCGCAAAACATGATCATGAGTAAAGGTAAAAACTCTGCCAAAGATATTGAAGCTCATGCCAATGGTTGGATAAAAGCTCACCAATCTGAATTCGATTCGTGGATAAAAACCGCCAAAGAAGCCGCTAAGTAAGAGTATGGAGCCACCCATATCAAAAGGGTGGCTCTGCTTATTTTCAAGGAGGAAAGTATTGGATATTCATGAAGAAGTACTGGTCGCTATACGCCAAATTATTCGTGCGACAGATCTCCATTCCAAAAAAATAAACAAAGATTTTGGCCTCACTAGCCCCCAACTATTGTTAATGCGTGCGATCCAAAACTCGGCCGATATGACCATAAAGCAACTCTCCGATCATACTAATATGAGCCAAGCTACAGCGACCAGCATTTTGGATCGCTTAGAAAAGCGCGCACTGATCATTCGAGAGCGAGATCAACAAGATAAACGTAAAGTTCATGCATTGTTGACCCCAACAGGAGATGAATTATTACTCAAAGCACCCACACTGCTAAAAGATAGCTTTATTGAACAATTTCAGGCGTTAAACGCATGGGAACAAACTCTCATTCTCTCCACTTTACAGCGGTTATCGATGATGATGAAAACACCAGAAATAGAAGCATCGACGCTATTGTCTAGTCTAGAACCCGATGATCCTCTCTAGTTTTTATTCGACCGACTAAAGCAAATTGGTTACTTTTTTCTCAACCCAATTCCAATTATCAACCTCAGCCAGATTAGAGGTTGTAATTGACTGAATTTCGGTTATTTTGAACCAAATCTCCTTTTTCTGATTCGTCATGGAATACTTAGACTTATTTCAAAAAAATTATCAATGGATCATCACGATCATGGCGTTGCTTATTTATCCTAAAACAGCCAGCTACACCGTGCGATGGTTTGAGAATATGGTCATAGGCAAAGTCGATATTCATCGGCTTAAACGAGCACGTTGGCTGGTGAAGACCTTACTCTTCTTGGTGTTAGTGTTGACTCTGCTAATGATGTGGGGCGTGGAACTGCGTGGGTTATTGGTTGTTGGCTCATCACTTTTTGCGTTGCTTGGCGTCGGTTTGTTTGCAGGTTGGTCTTTGCTGAGCAACGTCACCTCATTTCTGGTTTTATTTGTACAAAACCACTGTCGCATCGGTTTATGGGTGCGAGTGGTGGATGGCGCAAATTTTGTTGAAGGTAAAATCGTCGACATGAACCTACTCAATGTCGTATTAGAGAATGTTGATGGCAATACAGTGCTCTATCCAAACAACCTCTTTATTGTTCGCCCTGTAATTGTATTAAACAAAACTCCAGAAAAAGCCGTGAAAAAAATCGAGAAGAAACAACTTCCTATCGGAGTAAAACGTTGAACGAATATCAAGACCTTTCACTGCATATTGAAACGATTTCAAAAGCCGATGAGCAGCAACAAATCGACTTACTCGGCGAGTACGTGGAAAGTGGGCTTGATGAAAGCTCGATCGCAATCATCTTAGAAGCTTTTCCTGTCGAGCAGCGGGTACGTCTGTGGCGTAGCCTACCCTTAGAGCTACACATTGATGTACTGACAGAGATGCGTGCTGAAGTACGTTTTTCTATCATCAACGCACTGTCAGAAATAGAACTAAAACTGACTCTCGCCAAGCTCGATAACTTGTCTCTGCTCGAGTGGGCCGATTCTCTGCCTGATGAAATCATCAGTGAAGCGCTGCGCTTAATTAGTCGCGACGAGCTTGAATTGTATGATCAAGCCAATGCCTATGAAGATAGTGAAGTTGGCCACTGGGCAAACCGTAAAGTGTATACCTTGCCTTTCAGCATCAGTGTCGACAAAGCCAAGATACTATTGGAGAAATATCATTATGACTCTCCACAACATATCTATTTGATCAACAAAGCAAAAAAATTCCAAGGCATCGTGAGTTATACAGAAATTTTGCTTGCTGAAAGCAAAACTTTACTGAAAAACATCAAGCAAGATGATCTCTTTACGCTGAATGCTCACCAGTCACTTTCTGAAGCAGTAGAAGCGTTAGAACATTCCCAATTGCCGACTGTCGCCATCATTGATAACCATGAAATCTTAGTGGGTGAAATTGACTGGCAATTTGCCCTGAGTACACAACGAGAGATTTACGAATCGCGCTTAATGGCCGGTACAGGTATGAATGAAGGGGATGACTTATTTGCCCCCATCATTAAAAGTTCCAAAAAACGAGGCCTTTGGCTTGGGATCAACCTGCTGACCGCTATCCTCGCTTCGGTCACTATAGGTATGTTTGAAACGGTCATCTCTCAAGTTGTCGCGTTAGCGGTGTTGATGCCAATTGTTGCCTCGATGGGCGGTATTGCGGGAAGCCAAACCTTAACCTTAATGGTACGCGCCATGGCATTGAATCAAATTACACCGGGTAACCGTTTTGCGTTGCTCAAAAATGAAATTGGTATTGGTTCCATTAACGGTTTGTTATGGGCGTTGATCATTGGTGCCTTGGCAGGGCTCTGGTTCCAGTCAGCGATGATTGGCGCCACCATTTCACTGGCCATTGTTGTAAATATCATTACCGCCGCGCTGTTTGGGGTACTCATCCCGATCACGCTTGATAAGTTTAAGCTTGACCCAGCATTAGCGGGCTCTGTCATCTTAACCACAGTAACGGATGTTGTCGGCTTCTTTGCCTTCTTGGGCACAGCAAGTTTAGTGATGTTATAGCTTTCCAAACCGCTTGAAGCCTAAGCGAGCTAAACCACTTAAAAAAAATAGCCGCTCAGAAAATAAATCCCCAATCACATAGATTACTATGTGATTGGGGGGAACGATGCTTCAATCTGAACCGCTAAGCCGCTTTTTTGGTAGATAGCGGTTTCGCAATCAACACATCATGTAAAACACAAATCGCGCGATTGTAATCGTTGTCTTCTACTACAAATTGTACATTGACATTACGCATCGACGAGTGAGCGGCAATAGGGCTAATTTTTGCGTTAACTAATGCTTGCATGCCTTGCGTTAATGCGTTGTTGGTGTTCATTGATGCACCGATTGCGGAAATGAGGGCGACCATTTTTCCTGATACGGATGCATTCGGGTAGCGCTTCTCTATTTTGTACAACACGTGGTTTAAGTTATCGCTGCTGCCACTGAGGTAATACGTCATCGAGTTTGCATTCATCTCTTTACCAACGAGATGTACCTTAGCTTCGGCGATCACTTCCATCAATTCATAACTGGCATTATCAATTTTCCCGACCATGCTTTGGTCAAAAATATGCAAGGCGAACACTTTGTCCTTGCCCGCAATAATCTCTACCTTATTGTTCTGAGGCTTATGAACATTGGAAATGAGAGTACCTTTATGCTCTGGTTCGAACGTATTTTTGATTCTGAGTTCAATCCCCTGCTGACGCAGCCCAGCTGCCGCATTCGGATGAATCGCTTCCATACCTAAATTAGCCAGTTGGTCTGCTACGTCAAAGTTCGTCAATCCCATAGGGCTAACCTTATCCGCGCCTACAATTCTCGGGTCTGCGGAGCTTAAGTGATACTCTTTATGGATGATCGCTTGCGTTGCGTTGGTTAATGCGGCAATGCGGCTAAAGGTCATTTCACTATAGCCACGATCATAGGTTTTCATTAATCCTTCATTACAATAGGCGTAGCCAGTCACGATTGGCAATTGCGTTGCTACATCAATGTCTTCGAAGGCAGCCAAAATCACCTCATCTAAGCTTCCTGCTTGCCCATTATTCCACCCAGAGAGATCAATGAAGCATGCATTAATCCCAAGAGTTTTTAGCTTCAAACTGGTGTTATAGGCACTATGAGCCTCGCCTATTGAAGATAAAAATTCTCGCACCTGAGGCAAATACTGACGCAATGAAAACTGCCCGTATTGACACGTTTCTAGAATATTATTAATGCAGTTGACTGCTTCTGAGATCCGCGAACGAATAAATTTATCCGCGCGAATACGACTCATAGGATCGGCGAACAAATGCTCATTAATCAGCAGCATACGTTGCTCAAGTTGGTACATGGCTTCTTGCCATTGCGTATCATGTTTCGCGATCATCTGGTAAATACCGGGCTTGCCAGTGCGTTTGCATTCCAGTAGGGCATCGGTAATGGTTGCATACGCTGATACCACAAATACTCGATCATAAGGGTGATGAGGCCTTAGTAAAATATTGTCGAGCACAGCATCAAAAGCGCTCATTGATGTTCCACCGATTTTTTCTACGGTGTAAGACATGGGATCTCCTTTTCTTTTAAATTGAATGCAGTGAATCGTCGCGAGTGATTACTCAATGATTGGGTAAACACCTTTTTCATCATGCGTTTCAGCTCCGGTCAGTGGCGGGTTAAAAACACATGCCATAACCATATCTGCACCAGAATAAGCTCTTAAATAGTGCTCATCATGTTGATCAAGGATGTACAAAGTGCCAGGTTTTATCGGGTAAGTTTCCCCTCCTATCACTTCGATTTCCCCTTCACCTGACATGCAATACACGGATTCCAAATGGTTTTGATAGTGGATATGGGTCTCGCCGCCTTTAAAAATGGTCGTAACATGGAATGAAAAACCCATATTGTCATCTTTCAGCAGCATACGAACGCTTTCCCAAGTTTGAGCAACAACCCGGCGCTCACTTTGGCGACACTCTTCTAATGTTCTAACAATCATTTTTTATTCCTAAGATGCTTTTTTAATTAACTGAGAGGCTAGCTCTTCTACCGCTTGTGCAAAAATATCTAAACCTTGGTCGAGTTCGGTTTCCGTGATAGTGAGTGGACAGAAAAACTTAATCACTTCGTCATTTGGGCCTGCGGTTTCAATCACCATCCCTAGTTGAAAACAACGACGAGCAATTTTATGGGCGATCTCACCACTGCTACATTCAATGCCTTGCATTAGTCCACGCCCTTTGTGGCGGTTAAACAGTGTGGGGAAACGACGCAGTGTGGTTTGAATGACATGCGTCACTTGCTTGGCTCGATGTGCGATATGAGTGGTAAAATCATCATTTGACCAATAGGTTTCCAGCGCTTTTGTAGCGGTTACAAAGGCGTGATTATTACCGCGAAAGGTTCCGTTGTGCTCTCCCGGTTTCCACACATCTAACTCAGGTTTCAGCAGCACAATCGCCATAGGTAACCCATAACCACTGAGCGATTTCGATAGCGTCACTATGTCCGGTTTTATTGCTGATGGCTCAAAACTGAAAAAGGTTCCCGTACGTCCACAACCAGCTTGAATATCGTCAACGATAAGCAAAATGTCATTTTTCTTACAGAGACGACTTAAGCGTTGCAACCACTCGTTGGACGCGCAATTTAAGCCACCTTCGCCTTGGACAACCTCCAATAATACCGCAGCCGGTTTGTCTAAACCCGATGAGTTATCATTCAGCATATTTTCAAATAGCGACAGGCCATCAATATTGGCATAGCCATCATAAGGGAGCCGCGTCACGCCATCTAAGCTAAGCCCAGCGCCGCCTCGATGATGTTGATTTCCTGTTGCGGCAAGTGCGCCATAAGAGCAACCATGAAAGCCGTTAGTGAAAGCCACAATATTACGTCTACCCGTGGCTTTTCTGGCCAACTTCATTGCCGCCTCTACAGCATTAGTCCCAGTTGGACCAGTAAACTGCACTTTGTAGTCGAGGTTTCTTGGTTCAAGAATGAGACTTTCAAATACCGCGAGGAACTCAGCCTTGGCAGAGGAGTGCATATCCAAGCCGTGAGTAATGCCGTCTTTATCAATGTACTCCAATAGCGCCTGCTTAAAGAGGGCGTTATTGTGACCATAATTTAACGAACCAGCTCCAGCCAAAAAATCTAAGTAGCGATCACCAGAATCGGTAAATAGCCAGCTCCCTTTTGCCGTAGAGAAAACCACGGGAAAGTGATTGGCATAAGATTGCACGTTTGATTCTTTCTTTTTAAAAATGTCCATAACGATGATAGTTATCCTGTTAAGTTAGAACGAGGTTTGAGCGGAATGCGGTACAAATACTCGGTATCATGCTCTCCTTCAAAGTGACGAGTTTGATCGAGAAAGGTCGATACCTCTCCTTGCTCGCCATGTGCTCGATCAAATTTCTTAAAGAGGTTCCATGAACCTTGATTGTTTTTCGTGATAGTCGTTTCCAATACACGAACATCAGCCATAACGTCACGAGCGAGCAATTCATTTAACAAATGTGAGGCAAGCCCTAGCCCACGAGCATTTGGATGCACGGCCACTTGCCAAATAAACAATTCATCAGAATTGTCAGGCTTTAAATAGGCCGAAATAAACCCCACGGTTTCGCCATTTCTTTCCGCTAAGATGCAAGTCTCTTGAAAGTGAATCGCTTGTAGGAAATTACAGTATGAGGAGTTTTCATCTAAGGGAGGGCATAGCCCAATCAAATCATGTACACGCTGCCCATCGGCTTGATTAGGGGTACGAAACGTCCATTGTTCTGTCTTTGTTTGCATAATTTCCGGGTATGCAACCCAAGGTGCTGCTG
>NZ_CAWNTB010000019.1:0-9758 GCF_963877065.1 Vibrio sp. V01_P9A10T6 | reverse complement strand
AGCCCGAGCAGTGCTAAGCCGCGAAAATCCCAAACCTCGGCTTGCCAAGTTTTATCGGGATGATCCTGTAGCGCTTCTTCGGCACCATCGAGTACGGTCAGCATATCGATGTATTGGTTAAGTAGATAGAGATCCCATGCCCACAGAATACGGGCTTTGCCTTCTAACCAATGGATACGGGCATTATTAGCGACTTTAACGGCTAGCTCGTGTGTTGAACATGAAAGTTGATATTCGTTGGTAATACGCCAAACATTACCCAGACCAATGAGGCACTCTATCTGGATATCAACTTCATCAACCAGAGCTGATTGTTCTAAGGCATTTATCCAATATTGTTGGGCGGTATAATATTTTGCCTGACCCCAAAGTTGCAGCGCGTGAATATGCAGAATTTCGGGAAGGCAATCATCAGTATCGAGGGTATTTTGAGTGGATAAGGCTTCTTTAATGTATTTTAAACCCACACGGTAGTCCATTAGACACCAAGCGCAGCGAGATAAAATGATCAAACATTGAATCGCCCCTTCTGGGAAAAAGATCTGCTGTGCTCTCAATAAACACTGCTCCGCGACGATCGACACCTTCTCCGGCTCAGTTTCAATACGGGCTCTAAGCTGTTCTATTTCAATTTCAAGAAGGTATTGGCTTTTATCCAAACGGGCTGTTCCTCAAAAGTAAGAAGCCTAAGTCACCGATTCATTATATGAAGCCAACGTTAAAGCGCACTATTTACTTTCCCAAAAGTGGGTGCATTGGTTATTCATTACCACAATAATCTGCGCTACTTCACAATCCACAGTCTAAATATAACCTAAAAATCTAAGAGAGTAGCTCTTTCAATGTCAGTGGATGTTTGGTTAATTCCAAATTTTGGGCGGCGGTGAATCCATGTTTATCTTGGTAGCACAGATTGTGCCAAGCACGAAAAATATCCAGCATTGGTTGTAGGCCGCCAGGGCGAAGTTTGCGCCTCGGTTCGTTGATAAAGCTTTCGAACAACAGTTGGAAGCGTTTTTGATAGAACTCTGTTTGCTTAATCGATGCTTTATCGAGCCAAGCTTCGGGTGTTGGATTGTCTCCTGCCAAATAGCAAACACCTTTGGCAGCCTGTGCCTGATTGGCAATAGCCCAGCGATCTCGCCACCATCCCATGTGAACAATGTCCGTTTTATTCACGGAATGTCCATTTTGCCATTGCGGATCTTCCTCAACGTACATCAAGTCAACATTCTTACGCTTGATTCGCGGCAAACAGACGCTCAATGCGGCAGAACGTAAAACCGGATCTTGAGGCAGATAGATAGAAACTCGCTTATCTTCAAGGCACAAATCCAGCACGTGGAGGAAGTGAGCATAAGAGGTGTAAGGAGGGCGTATCAAGGCACCTTTAGAAGGGTAATGAAAAGTGGTGAGGTTACCCATGGGGTCTTCAACATTACCACGGGCTAAAATCGTTTGGTATTTCTGATCAATACGCTCACGTAATAGCGGAGATGCGTCAGGAGTGGGTAGATTCGCTTCGGATGAATGTTCACGAGAAACAAAACGCGCGGGCGAGTGATAGGGGTTGTGATCAAGCTCGCCAGCAGGCTCTTCATTGGCGGAATAGTTTACGTGCTGACAGAGTATGTAACCTGTTTTGGCTTCACCTGTTGCAAACCACAATACGCCGTTGTCGCTATGGGGTTGGAGCGGGATGTAATTGCAAGCCAGTTCATATTGGTTTGCATGATTCACCCAACGCGCATCAATCATGGCCAGTTTTCGCCGACAGCGACTGGCAATGTGCTCGACATGATCATAAAACGTTTTTGGGTTGATGGATAATTTACGGCAAATCTCTCGCACCGAATAACTCATGAAGAGTAGGCCGAGTAAGGTTTCTTGAAAAACGAGTTTTTTGTTGGCTCCTGACCACTTATCAACAAAGGTACTCTGACAAGCTTTGCAACGGTATCGCTGGCGATCGCCGCTGTAGCCAAAAGCGTGATAGAGGTGTTTGTGCGTATGAACAGATAAACCGAAATTTTGGCAATCATCACTGCGACAAGCGGGCAACCCGTCGCTGTGAAGCTGCCTTAAACGGTGTAATTCGTTTAACACTTCTCGGTTGTTAAGTAAGGGGGGGAAAGCTCCACATTCACGACAAACCATCGTTGGACGCTTCGGGTTTACGCGCTGCAGAACGTACCGTTCGGCTTCACTCAGTCCAAAGTTGTCACACGCCAATGTTTTACAAAAGTTGAGTTGTAAACCATCTGCGTCCTTGGGTAGTTGGTCGTTGGACACAATCGCCCCCTCGGGGTAATTTAAGGCTGCCAATTTGGGTGAGCAGCTGAGGTTTAAAAATTAGATACTAATCGCTGTTTCAAGCGCGACTTTCATCATGTCGTTAAAAGAGGTTTGGCGATCTTCAGAGCTTAATTTCTCACCGCGAATGATGTGGTCTGACACCGTAAGAATCGTCAATGCTTTTGCGCCTAGATCCGCTGCAACGCCATAAATACCGGCCGCTTCCATATCCACACCTAAGATGCCAAGCTTATTCATTTTTTCGAATAAATCACCTTCAGGTGTGTAGAACAGATCAGCGGAAAACACGTTGCCTACCTTCACGGGCACGTTTTGTGCGCGTGCTTGATTGACAGCTGTTTCAAGCAATCCGTAATCCGCAATCGCGGCAAAATCGTGGTTGTTAAAACGGATGCGGTTAACTTTGGAATCGGTTGAAGCACCCATACCAATAACGATATCCATTAGATTGACATCGTCACGAACTGCGCCACAGCTACCAATGCGGATGATATTTTTTACACCGTATTCTGAAATCAACTCGTGAACATAAATCGAGCATGATGGAATGCCCATACCGTGGCCCATAACGGATACTTTTTTACCTTTATAAGTACCGGTATAACCGAACATACTGCGAACATCACAAACCTGTTTAGCATCATCTAAAAAAGTTTCAGCAATGTATTTTGCACGTAATGGATCGCCTGGCATTAGAACGGTTTCAGCGAAATCACCAACTTGCGCATTAATGTGTGGGGTTGCCATCGTTGTTACTCCAAAGTTTTCGAGTCAGCGATTTATCCGCAATAAGTGGATTAAATTACTAATTCTGTTGAATCTGATGTGTTTTGTTGAGGCAATACTAGCTAGACCTGACACTGTTCCTTGAGAGATTTGTCACAGAATGGAGGTTAATACCCTTTTTGTGGCTCATTGATAACTAAAAGTGTTGAAAGTGGTAAGGCAATCGATTTGGGTAAACGTTTACCTTTTATGTGTACATAAATATATTTTGTATAAGGTGGTTGGAGTGTGCTATACATTATACAACAAATATTTTTGTATATGAGGCGGCGATGAGTAATCCAGAAATACGTATCGGGATCAGTGCATGTGTGCTGGGAGAGCAAGTCCGTTTTGATTCTGGCCACAAAGCGAGTGACTTTGTGACCAAAGAGTTAACGAATTATTTCTCTTTCATACCCGTTTGCCCAGAGGTTGCGATTGGCTTAACCGTGCCAAGGCCTACCATTCGCCTGATCTCTCACGAAGAGCGTTTAGCGCTGGTTGAAACTAAAGATGAAACCAAAGATTACACGCAAGCCATGTTCGATTTCTCAGAACGAAAAGTTGATGAGCTCGAATTGATGAAATTGTGTGGTTATATCGTTTGTGCGAAATCCCCGACATGTGGCATGGAAAGAGTCAAAGTCTATAAGCATCAACGAGCAGACAAAGAGGGTGTTGGGCTTTATACCGCCACTTTGATGCGTAAAATGCCGTGGTTGCCTGTAGAGGAAGATGGCCGTTTGCATGATCCTGTGCTTCGCGAAAACTTCATTACGCGTGTCTACTGTTTACATGACTTTTATCAATCGATAGGTGACAACCCGACACCGGGCAAAGTGGTGGCCTTTCATTCACGTTACAAATTGACGTTAATGGCGCATCACCCGCAAGCGTATCGAGAACTCGGCCGTTTGGTGGCTGAAGTTAAGCAGCATCCGCCACAGTATTTTATTGAGCACTATCGCCAAGGGCTAATGGATGCGCTTAAACACAGAGCGAGCCGTAAAAATAACACCAATGTTTTGATGCACATTCAGGGTTATTTCAAACGAGCCTTAAACAAAGAGCAGAAAGTGGAGTTAGCGCAATTGATTGATGACTATCGAACTGGCGAGCTTCCTTTACTTGCGCCTATTACGTTGCTCAAACATTACATAAAAATGTATCCCGATGCTTATCTGCAGCAACAGCACTATTTATCGCCTTATCCACAAACGCTAAGGTTACGTTATGGACTATGAGAACCCACTGACTAAAAACATGATGACTGAAAAATTATACGCTATTCGAGACGTTGCCGAGATGACTGGAGTAAAGCCCGTTACCTTGCGTGCATGGCAGCGCCGCTATCACCTCGTTCAGCCACAGCGCACGGAAAAAGGGCATCGTCTTTATTCACAAGAGGATATTGCGACGATTCGCATAATTCAAGGTTGGCTGGCGAAAGGGGTTTCGATTGGCAAAGTGAGTGCATTGCTCAGTGGCAGTGAAAGCATCATCGATACTTTGGCAAATCATGGTTCAGAGCTTTTAGAGCAAGAACAATTGCTGCAAGCTTTAGTGGATCTCAATAAAGGCAAAGCGGAATCAACCATTGCTACAGTATTGAAAGAGTATCCGTTAGAGATTGTTGAGCAGCAGTTTGTCTTTCCTGTCATCGACACGTTAGAGCGGGTTAAAGGACCGCTGCGCAGTTTGCAAAAAGGGCTTTTTCAGGCACTGATGATAAGCAAGTTGAGCTCGATCATTGAAGCGGAAAACAAAGCGGCAACTAAAGGAAAATGTCTTTGCGTTAATCTTGATCCAACATCGAGCATACTGGCTTGGTTATGGTTCGTGGGAAAGGTGGAAGCTGGGTATAACCTCACTATCTTAGATGGTGTCGAAGATCTTACCGCTCTTGTTGATCATGATGCTTTAGCAAACTACCAACAGGTTGCGCTGTTTGCCAATCGAGCGTTAACCGAGCAGCAAGTTCAAGCGTTACGGAAATTGCGTATCTCACTGGGAGATAAGCTTTCGTTGTCAGATGTGGTTGCTCGTCTGCACCATTCGTTAGATTAATCAGTAAGGATGTACAGTGAAATTACTCTGGTTGCGCCGAGATTTACGATCCGTTGATAATACGGCATTACATGCCGCCATTGATGGCGAAGAACCTGTTGTTGCCGTATTCATTGCAACGCCAGCACAGTGGCAAAAACACCATCTTGCTCCGATGCAGGCGGATCTTATTTATCGGCGTTTATTTGAGCTGCAACGTGAACTGCAAGCACTCAATATTGCTCTGCTGTATGAGGAAGTTGATGATTACGCTGATGCTGCGCAGCAGATTGCCACTATTGCTAAGCAGCTTAATGCCAGCGCTGTGTTGGTTAATCGCGAGTATGAAATCAATGAGTTGCAGCGTGATGAGATGGCGAGCCAGTTTTGCCTAGAGCGCCAGATCGAGTGGCGAGCATACGACGATAAGTGCATTATTGCCCCCGGTTTGGTCAAAAACAAGCAAGGTGATTATTTCAAAGTCTTTACGCCTTTTAAACGAGCGTGGTTATCACAAGCGGCTATTCCTCAAATTTTACCAACGCCTATTTCTGCACATTATAAACCCATAAAGGATCTTGAGCCGTTGCTGTGGAGCGAACACCGCTCGTTCAGCTATCCACGCATCAGCAGTGATCATTGGGTGGTCGAGTTCGATGCAATTCGCGCTAAATTACGCCAGTTTTGCCGTGATAAGGTACAGAATTACCACCAGCAGCGTGATTTTCCCGCGTTGGATTCGACCAGCGCACTGTCACCTTATCTCGCAATAGGGGCGCTTTCTGCGCGTCAATGTATGGCGCGTCTATACGCTGAATCGCAACATATTGGGTTGTCTGAAGGGGCGCAAACTTGGCTGAGCGAAATCATTTGGCGTGAATTCTATCAGCATCTGATCGGGTTTCGTCCTGATCTCTGTAAAGGAAAAGATTTTGCACCTTGGGGGAAACATGTCTCTTGGTGGGAGAACTCAACGGCCTTTGAACGTTGGCAGCAGGGGCAAACCGGGTTCCCTATTGTCGATGCGGCGATGCGCCAACTGAACAAAACGGGGTGGATGCATAACCGATTAAGGATGGTTGTGGCCAGTTTTCTAACCAAAGATCTGCATATCGATTGGCGGCTTGGTGAACAATATTTTATGCAAACATTAGTGGATGGCGATTATGCATCCAACAATGGCGGTTGGCAGTGGTGTGCTTCAACAGGGTGTGATGGGCAACCTTATTTTCGAATTTTTAACCCTACCAGCCAAGGGGAACGTTTTGATCCGAAAGGGGATTTTATTCGTCAGTGGGTACCTGAATTGGCTTCGTTGCCAGATAAGTACATCCACACGCCTTGGAAATTCCCTGCCGTCAATTCCTTGTCATATCCCGCGCCAATGGTTGATCATAAAGTAGAAAGAGAGATAACCTTACAGATCTATAAAGACGCCAAGGATACCTGATCACCATGCTACGCAAGCTACTCTCTTTGTGTTGTTGCTGGGGTGCGCTCAGTGTGAACGCGTTTGCCGCGACTTATGATTTTCCTGCCGAAGGCAGTAGCATGGTTGGCCGAACTCAATATCACGTGATTGAGCAGGGCGAAACCTTAGCGCAAATTGCAAAACAGTACGATGTTGGGTTTTTATCTTTGATGGCGGCTAACAAAGGAATTGACCCATTTTTGCCGCAGCAAGAGTTTGTGCTAACCATTCCGTCACAAATTATTTTACCGCACGTGGCTTACGAAGGCATCGTCATCAACTTAGCGGAACTGCGGCTCTATTACTTTGAGCCTGAAAAACGCAAAGTGCATATTTTCCCCGTCGGTATTGGCCGTATTGGTCGTGACACGCCCGAAATGGAAACCACTATCAGCCAAAAACGGCCGAACCCAACTTGGACACCTCCTCAATCGATCCGCACTGAATATAAAGCGAAAGGTATTGAACTGCCTGCGGTGGTGCCTGCTGGGCCAGATAACCCGCTTGGCGAATACGCGCTTCGTCTCGCTTATGGTGCGGGTGATTATTTGATCCACGGTACCAACAAAGATTTTGGTATTGGTATGAGAGTCAGCTCAGGTTGTATTCGTATGGATCCCAAGGATATTGAATGGCTGTTTAAGCAGGTTCAGCGTGGCGAGAAAGTGAAAGTAATTGATGAGCCGATAAAATTAGCCTTAGAGCCAGATCGAAGCGTATTTCTTGAAGCTCATGAACCTTTAACGCGCAGTAACGGCAGTAAAAAAGAGTTGCAGGTACCGCAAGAACTTCGCTGGTGGTTGGATGAATTTAACAAATCAGATGCGAAAGCGAGAGCGGTGATCTTGGCGCAAAATGGTGTGCCTGTCGAAGTTGTGGCTGCAGATTTTTCAACCTCATTGGAGTAATTTAAAGAAGTTGATGAGTTCATTAATGGTGAACCATGTAATAGCAGCAATAAAAAAGGCTTGAATTAACAAGCCTTTTAAGGAATTTCAGCTATGGAATATAACGAAATTATTTCGTGTATGACTGAGCAATATTATCGATACGCTCGTTTGCACGAGCCGCTTCTTCTTGCGCAGCGGCAGCGGCATCAGCCGCTTGGCTTACTTTAGACGAAAGTGTCGATTGCTCGCTCTTAAGTGCAGAAATTTGATCACTGAGTTGGCTAACTTGGTTGCTTAGCTGATCCATTTTCGTCATTGCTGCGTCATCAGGGCCTGATGCACAACCAGCAAGTAGAAGTACAGAAGAGGCTGCAGCTGCAATTAACATCTTATTCATTATTGAACTCCTTGTTTGTAAGATTATTATCAATGATGCCCTATTATACTTTTCCTACTTGAAGCTACAGCGGTGCTGTTTACCTGCAACGTCAAGTCGTTTGGGTATACGCTTTTTTGGAAATCATCATATAGTGACGAACTCAATTGTAGACACTATTCTAGCGTTCACCCAGTAGCCGAACGTCAAAATAATCCAAGAATTTCAATTTATGCCCATTTACTCCGCTATGTCTCATCGTTAAGAGACGTATTTTCTATCTTCTTATGCTTTGAAAAAGTGTGCGTGCTGATTATTTTTATGTGATCTCTATCTATCTAAGCGCCTTTCGGGCTATCATATTGCGTTTTCATTTTGACCTCTTGCCCTATTTATTGTGGCAACTTTACAAATTTTTGGAGAATCCTTTGCAGTTTAAAGATTTAGGCTTAGACAATCGCTTATTGAAGACCCTCAAACACTATGACTTCAAACAAGCGACAGAGATCCAACAACAAGCGGTTCCCGTGGCGATTGCAGGTAAAGATTTGTTGGCATCCTCTAAGACTGGTTCGGGTAAAACATTAGCGTTTGTTTTGCCAATGCTGCATAAGTCTCTCAAAACTAAAGCGTTATCAGCAAAAGACCCTAGAGCTCTGATTCTCGCTCCGACACGTGAGCTGGCCAAACAAGTGTACGGTGAGCTGCGTACTATGCTCAGTGGGTTGAGCTACGAAGCAACGCTGATTGTGGGCGGTGAAAACTTTAACGACCAAGTAAAAGCACTGCGCCGTTTCCCCCGTTTTATTGTAGCGACTCCCGGTCGTTTAGCGGATCACTTAGAGCACCGCTCGTTGCGTCTTGATGGTTTAGATACGCTGATCCTTGATGAAGCTGACCGCATGCTGGACCTAGGTTTTGCTCCGGAACTACGCCGTATTCATCATGCAGCGAACCACCGTCGTCGCCAAACACTGATGTTTTCCGCAACGCTTGATCACGGCCAAGTGAATGACTTTGGTACCGAGTTGCTTAAAGATCCAAAACGCATTTCGATTGGTGTTGTCAACGAAGAGCATAAAGACATCACCCAAAAATTCTACCTCTGCGATCATCTCGATCACAAAGAAGCCTTACTCGAACGCGTGCTGCAAGAAGCCGAATATCGACAAGTGATCATTTTTACCGCGACCCGTTCTGATACTGAGCGTTTAACGCTTAAACTCAACGAGCAGAAACTGAAAGCTGTTGCGTTGAGTGGTAATTTAAATCAAAACCAGCGCAACACCATCATGAGCCAGTTTGAGCGCGCTGTATTTAAAATTTTGGTCACGACGGATGTGGCTTCACGCGGCCTTGATATCGCGAACGTGACGCACGTGATTAACTTTGATATGCCCAAACATACGGAAGAGTATGTGCACCGTGTTGGTCGTACAGGCCGTGCGGGTAATAAAGGTGATGCAATCTCGCTGGTTGGCCCAAAAGACTGGGACAGCTTCAAGCGCGTGGAAGCCTTTTTGCAGCAAGATATCGAGTTCTCTCAATTTGATGATCTGAAAGGTAAATTTACCGGACTAAAACCACGCGTTCCGGCCTTTAAGAAAAACGCAGCCGCTAAGACTAAAAGTACTAAGCCCAAGGCGCACACCGCCAATAAGAAGCCCGTTAAACGCGATAAAACCTTTTATCAGAATGTGGCAGTGGGTGATGCGGTATTTGTGCCGAAAAAGAGAGTTGCACCTAAAGTTGACGATGAGTAACAGCGAGCGTCTTGTCAGCGTGACCTTTCGGTCAATCGAATCTGCTGACGGACTCAATGCCAGTATTTGCTGAGACAACCTCACCCTAATTATAAAAACACCGCCAAATTGGCGGTGTTTTTATATAC
>NZ_CAWNTB010000018.1:0-10152 GCF_963877065.1 Vibrio sp. V01_P9A10T6 | reverse complement strand
TTACTATGGTGTCCAATTTCACCCAGAGCGCTCATCCAAAGCAGGCTCAGCACTGATCAAGAACTTCTTGGAATTATAAAAGGGAATTAGTAATGATTATTCCAGCATTAGATTTAATTGATGGCCAAGTGGTTCGCTTATTTCAAGGCGATTATGGTCAAGTTACCGAATACAAAGTGGACCCTGCAGAGCAGTTTCGCCTCTATCATCAGGCTGGAGCTAACTGGTTGCACCTTGTCGATTTAACGGGTGCAAAAGATACCTCAGCCCGACAGCTGGATCTGATTGCCAAACTGCTTGCCAGTACCCCTGCCAAGATTCAAATTGGTGGCGGTGTGCGCAGTGAGCAAGATGTGGTGGATTTATTAAATGCGGGTGCGCAGCGCGTGGTTGTCGGTTCTACGGCCGTAAAACAGCCAGAATTAGTCAAAGCATGGATGGAAAAATATGGCGCAGAAAAAATTGTGCTAGCGCTCGACATCAACATTGATCAAGACGGCACACGTAAAGTGGCCATTTCAGGTTGGCAAGAAGATTCAGGTGTAACGATAGAAGCCTTGATTGATGATTACCTAACGGTCGGTTTGACGCACGTATTGTGCACTGATATTTCCCGCGATGGCACACTAGCCGGTTCTAACGTTGAGTTGTATATCGATTTATGCAAACAGTACCCCCAAGTACAGTTTCAATCCTCAGGTGGTATCGGTAGCTTAGCGGACATCAAAGCCTTAACAGGCAGTGGTGTTGCTGGCGTGATCGTCGGTCGTGCCTTATTAGATGGTAAGTTCACCGCTCAGGAGGCATTCGAATGTTGGCAAAACGCATAATCCCTTGTTTGGATGTCCGCGATGGACAAGTAGTGAAAGGGGTGCAGTTTCGCAATCACGAAATCATTGGTGATATCGTACCGCTTGCAAAACGCTACGCCGAAGAGGGTGCGGATGAGTTGGTGTTTTATGACATTACCGCGTCGAGTGATGGCCGAGTGGTGGATAAAAGTTGGGTTGCGCGTGTCGCGGCAGTGATTGATATTCCATTTTGCGTCGCGGGCGGTATTAAATCTGCCGAAGATGCTGCGCGAATTTTAGAATTTGGTGCAGATAAAGTCTCCATTAACTCTCCAGCACTCGCTAACCCACAGTTGATTACTGACTTGGCGGATAAATTTGGCGTGCAATGTATTGTGGTCGGCATTGACTCTTACTTCGATCAAGAAACGGGTCAGTATCAGGTCTATCAATTTACTGGCGATGAGACGCGCACCAAAGCAACACAGTGGCAAACTTGCGATTGGGTACAAGAGGTACAAAAACGTGGTGCGGGTGAAATCGTATTGAATATGATGAACCAAGACGGCGTGCGTAATGGTTATGATCTACAGCAACTCCAGAAGGTACGTGCTGTGTGTCGCGTGCCACTTATCGCTTCTGGCGGGGCGGGAACGATGGAGCACTTTGCGCAAGCTTACCAACAAGCTCATGTCGATGGCGCGTTGGCGGCATCGGTTTTTCACAAGCAGATCATCAATATCGGCGAATTAAAACAATATTTACAAGCAGAAGGTGTAGAGGTAAGACGATGAGTTTTCAAGTATCGAGTGCGGTTGCACTTTCTGAGCGTATTGATTGGAACAAAGTTGATGGCCTTGTTCCGGCGATAGTGCAAGATTTTAAATCAAGTCAAGTGCTTATGATGGGTTACATGAACCAAGATGCGTTGCAAAAAACCGCGCAAACAGGCCAAGTGACGTTCTTTTCTCGCAGCAAACAGCGCCTTTGGACCAAAGGAGAGACCTCTGGTCATGTGTTACAGTTGAAAAACATGGCGCTCGATTGTGATAATGACACTTTATTGGTCAAAGTGAATCCCATTGGGCCAACGTGCCATACTGGAACCACAACCTGTTGGGATAACGATGCACAAGAAGAGTCTCAAATGGTGTGGCTTCATCAGCTTGAGCAGCTATTGGCTGCCCGCAAGAGTGCCGACCCTGATTCCTCTTACACCGCTAGCCTTTATGCCCGTGGAACAAAGCGTATTTCGCAGAAAGTGGGCGAAGAGGGCGTTGAAGTTGCGCTTGCGGCGACGTCGGGCGATAAGGCGGAGTTAGTGTGTGAGTCTGCTGATTTGATTTATCACTTATTGGTGCTATTGCAAGACCAAGGATTAGCGTTGAGTGATGTGATTGATAAGCTTAAAGAACGCCATAAATAAACACAGTGAAGCCTCTTAAATAAAGAGGCTTCCGTTTTTGAGAGCGGTGTTAGAGGGTAATTTCTTTCCACTCACCGGGTTGTAGATCGCCTAAAACAATGTCGCCCATCGCGTAGCGCACTAAGCGCAGTGTTGGAAAGCCAATATGCGCTGTCATACGTCGTACTTGCCGGTTTTTACCTTCAGTAATGGTAATCGCAAGCCATGTGGTTGGGATTTGTGCGCGAAAACGAACCGGTGGATTACGTTCCCACAAGGTAGGCGGTTGCAAAATCTCAACCTTGGCAGGCAGCGTCATGCCATCTTTTAGCTCTACACCTTGGCGCAATTTATCTAAATCGTTTTGAGCGGGTTCTCCTTCTACTTGAACCCAATACGTTTTTGGTAATTTTGACTGCGGCTGCGTTAGTCTCGCTTGCAAGATGCCGTCATTGGTGAGCACCATCAAACCTTCGCTGTCTCTGTCCAAACGACCTGCGGCATACACCTCTTTTACGGGAATAAAATCAGCGAGAGTTTTGCGCCCATCACCATCGGTAAACTGGCTTAGCGTATCAAAAGGTTTATTAAAGATGATGACTTTTCGATCAGCAAGTGATACTCGTTTTTTTACCTCTTCTGCAGATGAAGAGGAGCGGGCGGTTGAACGCTGATGTGGATCGCGCCGTTTAAAATGAGAAGAGCCAGAGGGTTTTGATACTGATGAAGAATCACGACGCAAGCGGGATGACATGTTAACTACCTTGCAAAAATGTAAATGAAGTGTGTTTGAAAGTTTTCTGAACTTTGGATTTAAGCTATGATTTGCGCGCCCAGAAACAGGATTGACGCACAAGATAATAGACTATTATCCTAGTTTTGTTTAATTATACTCAACCCATGCTATTTGGATTCAGTATCAATAAAGGGTTTGGGTGTATACGTATTTTCACTCAATGACTAAAATCGGATAACGCTCAACGACATTCGATTCAGTTTTTGAAAGAGTGACGCTATCGTGTTCAAGTCGCGAGGATGCTAACCCACTTGACACGGACAATCACACAGCGCTGTTTCATCCAATGGTGCTGCTAGAACAAATAGGGAAATTTTTCATGCCTACAGAAAAACCTACAATTATTTATACCATCACAGACGAAGCACCAGCACTGGCCACTTATTCTTTATTGCCGATTATCCAATCCTTTACCGCCTCGTCAGGCATTAGCGTTGAAACCCGCGATATTTCACTGGCTGCGCGTATCCTCGCCAGCTTCCCAGAACATTTAAAAGAAAATCAACGTGTAAGTGATGCGCTTGCCGAATTAGGTGAACTGGCGACCAAACCAGAAGCGAATATTATTAAACTGCCTAACGTTTCTGCATCGGTCCCACAATTGAAAGCCGCGATTAAAGAGTTGCAGGAAAAAGGTTACGACCTACCAAATTATCCTGAAGAACCAAGTACCTACGAAGAAGAAGCGATTAAAGCGACTTACGATAAAATCAAAGGCAGTGCGGTTAACCCAGTGTTGCGTGAAGGAAACTCCGATCGCCGCGCACCATTATCAGTCAAGAATTATGCGAAGAAAAACCCACATTCAATGGGCGCATGGTCACCGCAATCCCGTTCACATGTTGCCAGCATGCAAGACAAAGATTTCTATGGAACAGAAAAGTCAGTCACCATTGAAGGTGACACTAAGGTCAAAATTGAGTTTGTCGACCATGATGGCTCGACTAAAGTCTTAAAGAAAGAGTTTGCGCTGCTTGATAAAGAAATTATCGATGCTTCAGTTCTAAGCAAAAAAGCGTTAGTTGAGTTTTTCGAGCAACAAATCGCAGCAGCGAAACAGCAAGATGTGCTGCTTTCCTTGCACATGAAAGCAACCATGATGAAAGTGTCTGACCCA
Organism: Vibrio sp. V01_P9A10T6; assembly: GCF_963877065.1. NCBI lineage: Bacteria > Pseudomonadati > Pseudomonadota > Gammaproteobacteria > Vibrionales > Vibrionaceae > Vibrio > Vibrio sp. V01_P9A10T6. The sequence goes on along the minus strand of NZ_CAWNTB010000018.1, from coordinate 6,043 downwards.
GTCATTTTCGGCCATGCCGTTAAAGTGTACTACAAGGACGTATTTGCGAAGTATGGCGCGTTGTTTGACTCATTAGGTGTTGATGTCAACAATGGCCTAGGCGATGTTTACGCGAAAATTCAAGCATTGCCACAAGCACAGAAAGAAGAAATTGAAGCCGCGATTCAAGCGGTTTATAACACGCAGCCACCGCTTGCTATGGTCGATTCTGACCGAGGTATTACTAACCTACATGTCCCAAGCGATATCATTGTTGATGCGTCAATGCCAGCAATGCTGCGCGCTTCTGGTCAAATGTGGGGGCCAGATGGCAAGCAACAAGACACCAAAGCACTGATCCCAGATCGCTGCTACGCTGGCGTTTATCAAGCGGTGATTGATTTTTGTAAAAAGCACGGCGCATTTGATCCCACCACGATGGGCAGTGTGCCAAACGTGGGCCTTATGGCGCAAAAAGCTGAAGAATATGGATCGCACGATAAAACCTTTATCCTCGATGCAGCGGGTTCGGTACGTGTTGTGGATACCTCCGGCAAAGTATTGCTAGAGCAAGCTGTTGAAGCTGGTGATATTTTCCGCATGTGCCAAGTGAAAGATGCACCGATCCAAGATTGGGTGAAACTGGCCGTGACTCGTGCCAGAGCTACTGGTGTTCCTGCGATTTTCTGGTTAGACGATCAGCGTGCGCATGACCGTGAATTGATCAAAAAAGTCAACGTCTACCTTGCTGATCATGATACGGCTGGCTTAGATATTCAGATCCTATCACCCGTTGAAGCGACTCTGTTCACACTTGAGCGTCTCAAAGCGGGTAAAGATACCATCTCAGTTACGGGTAACGTACTGCGTGATTACCTCACGGATCTATTCCCCATTCTCGAGCTCGGTACTTCGGCTAAAATGTTGTCGATTGTTCCCTTGATGAATGGCGGTGGCTTGTTTGAAACAGGTGCTGGTGGCTCTGCGCCAAAACACGTTCAGCAGGTTGAGAAAGAAAACCACTTGCGTTGGGATTCGTTAGGCGAATTTTTGGCGCTGGCGGCGTCTTTGGAACATTTGAGTGTTGTCACTGGAAATGCGAAAGCGAAAGTACTAGCCGATGCGCTTGATAAAGCCACAGGTAAGTTCCTTGATCTCAATAAATCACCATCGCGCAGAGTTGGTGAGCTTGATAACCGTGGCAGTCACTACTATCTTGCAACCTATTGGGCTGAGGCCTTAGCAGAGCAGACGGCGGATGCTGATTTAGCGGCGGAATTCGCACCGATTGCGAAACAGCTGCAAGAAAATGAACAGGTTATCGTCTCTGAGCTGAATCAGGCACAAGGTACTCCGGGTGATTTGGGTGGTTACTATGCGCCAGTGTTTGAAAAAGCATCAGCACTAATGCGTCCAAGCCAAACCTTGAACGCGATCATTGGCGCTTAACCTTCAGTTATTCACCTCTAAGCAATAAAAAAACCCGCCAGTTCGGCGGGTTTTTCATCAAATACACGTTTGGCAGCGATTATTTTGCAAGTTGACCTTCGATTGGAACAACAGCGCTAGCGTGATAACCTTTCGGCCCCTGTTCAATCTCGTAGGAAACTTGTTGGCCCGCTTTGAGTGTGCGGTAGCCTTCCATTTGAATGGTTGAATAGTGAGCAAAAATATCGGTATCCTCACCTTCTGGACAAATAAACCCAAATCCTTTGGCGTTGTTAAACCATTTTACTGTACCTGTAGCCATGCTTTACATCCCTCATTGCATTTTAGTTACTGATGTTGTTATCGAGAAACTTATCCTAAAAACGTTACCCGAATGTGAATATCAATTCAGCCGCTGCCAAATTTTTAGTCACTAATTGACCAATGTAGTCAATGATTCGGCGCAGTCAATAGGCAAAAGGTATGATACTCGACATATTTGCAAATAAATCACTTTTCAGGTTTACATTGTTGTAACGATTAAATAGGGCGTTAAGAATGAAATAGTTAAAGAAAGCAGTTGCTTTTGTTTTCTTTTTAATCAACTACGCCGTTGATAGTTCGGAATAGCAATGTTTTATTTGCAGCGATACAATTGCTGCATTAGTCTCTAAGTAAGGGTTGTTTTTCAACTGTGTCGGTAGCACTAATAACATTAATAGATTCCAACGACACAATGGTTACTGAGAGGCACACGGTTCCACTAGGTAGAGAAGCACTCTAAATACGGTCATCATGAGTAAACATTTTGAATGGGTGACTCCAGACTCAGATCTTCTGGAGAAAGAGAAGACAGCAATTAAACCACCAGCGATGTACAACGTAGTTCTCAATAACGATGACTACACGCCGATGGAGTTTGTGATTGAAATCCTTGAGCGATTCTTCTCGATGGATATCGACAAAGCAACACAGATAATGCTCAAGGTGCATTATGAAGGGAAAGCAATTTGTGGCACGTTCAGTGCCGAGATTGCAGAGACCAAAGTAGCTCAAGTTACTTTGTACTCAAGGGAAAATGAGCATCCACTGCTTTGTACTATGGAGCAAGCGTAGTCGCTTGCTGGAGCAACAAAGTGGTTCCTTAAGGAGGTACTTATGCTTAATAAAGAACTAGAGTCGAGTCTAAACGGCGCGTTCGCTCGAGCGCGAGACAAAAGACATGAATTCATGACCGTCGAGCACCTCCTACTTGCGTTATTAGAAAATGATGCAGCCAGAGAGGCCTTATTAGCCTGCCAAGCGGATTTGGATGCCTTACGCCAAGAGCTTGATATTTTTATTGATCAAACCACACCTCTTATTCCTGAAAGTGACGAAACACGTGAAACGCAACCTACATTGAGTTTTCAACGTGTGCTGCAACGTGCTGTATTTCATGTGCAATCCTCTGGCCGCAATGAAGTCACAGGAGCGAATGTACTGGTTGCAATCTTTAGTGAGCAGGAGTCACACGCGGCTTACCTACTGAAAAAAAATGACATCAGTCGCTTAGATATCGTCAACTACATTTCACACGGCATCACTAAAGCTTCCAGCGCAAGTGATAATTCAGCCTCTTCCGACTCTTTTAGCAGCGAATCAACTGATGAAGTCAGTTCTGATGAACGTTTGGAAAGCTTTGCCAGCAACCTCAACCAATTGGCAAAGCAAGGGTTGATTGACCCGCTAATTGGGCGTGATAAAGAACTAGAACGAACCATTCAAGTGTTGTGCCGTCGCCGTAAAAATAATCCGCTGTTAGTGGGAGAAGCGGGAGTTGGTAAAACGGCGATTGCGGAAGGGTTGGCGTGGCGTATTGTGGAAGGCCAAGTGCCTGAAATTATTCAAAATAGCGTTATTTATTCACTGGATATTGGCTCATTACTCGCTGGAACTAAGTATCGTGGCGATTTTGAAAAGCGTTTTAAAACCATTTTGAAACAGCTTGAAAAAGAGCAGGACGCGATCCTATTTATTGATGAAATTCATACCATCATCGGTGCGGGTGCCGCTTCTGGTGGTCAGGTGGATGCGGCTAACTTAATCAAACCTCTGCTTAGCAGCGGTAAATTGCGCTGCATCGGCTCAACGACTTATCAAGAGTACAACAACATCTTTGAAAAAGAGCGCGCGCTGGCTCGCCGTTTTCAAAAAATTGATGTGGTCGAGCCATCGTTGGATGACACCACTAAAATACTTATGGGTCTGAAAACAAAATACGAGGCGCACCATGATGTACGTTACACCAATAAAGCGTTACGTGCGGCCGTGGAGCTTTCTGCAAAATACATCAATGAACGTCATTTGCCAGATAAAGCGATTGATGTGATTGATGAAGCGGGTGCACGTTCAAGGTTGGCACCTGCAAGTCGCCGCAAGAAAACCGTTGGAGTGGCCGATATTGAAGCTATGGTTGCTAAAATGGCGCGTATTCCAGAAAAATCGGTATCTTCTTCCGATAAAGACATTTTGCAGCACCTTGATAGAAAAATGAAAATGTTGGTATTTGGACAAGATGACGCTATCGATGTATTGAGTGAGGCGATCAAACTCTCACGCGCTGGCTTAGGTGCTGACAATAAACCGGTGGGTTCATTCTTGTTTGCAGGGCCAACAGGCGTGGGTAAAACAGAAGTGACAGTGCAGTTATCGAAGCTACTTGGCATTGAGCTGCTGCGTTTTGATATGTCTGAGTATGGTGAACGCCACTCAGTGAGTCGTTTAATTGGTGCTCCTCCTGGTTATGTTGGGTATGACCAAGGTGGCTTGCTAACTGATGCTGTGATTAAACATCCACATTCAGTGGTGCTACTTGATGAGATTGAGAAAGCGCACCCTGATATTTTTAACTTGTTACTTCAAGTCATGGATAACGGCACTTTAACGGATAACAATGGACGAAAAGCGGATTTCCGTAACATCATTTTGGTGATGACAACCAACGCAGGTGTTGCAGAGACAGTGAAAAAATCGATTGGTCTTATCCAACAAGACAATAGTTTTGATGCGATGTCAGAGATTAAGAAAGTATTCACACCCGAATTTCGTAACCGTTTAGACAACATCATCTGGTTTAATCGTTTGGATGAGCGTGTAATCCATCAAGTGGTTGATAAGTTTATTGTTGAACTACAAGCTCAACTCGATGCGAGAGGTGTATCGTTAGAGGTTTCTGAGGATGCTCGTCATTGGCTTGCTGTGAAAGGCTACGATATTGAGATGGGCGCTCGTCCGATGGGCCGCGTGATTCAGGATAAGCTGAAAAAGCCATTAGCGAATGAGTTGTTGTTTGGCTCGTTGGTCGATGGTGGCACAGTGAAAGTGGATTTAGATGGTGAAGAGCTTAAGTTTAAGTACATTGGTTCTCGTGAAGAAGCGGTTCACTAATCGGTAATCCCGATGCTTATCACCTAATAACAAAAGCACGCTGAGGCGTGCTTTCTTCTATGCATTGCATTTAATCCAGTTCTATAAGTAACAAAAAACGGAGCATTTAGCTCCGTTTTTTGTTGCGTTCGAAAATCAGAGATTAACGAGCACGGAAGACGATGCGGCCTTTAGTTAGGTCGTATGGAGTCATCTCTACAGTTACTTTGTCACCAGTAAGAATACGAATGTAGTTCTTACGCATTTTACCAGAGATGTGAGCTGTTACTACGTGGCCGTTTTCTAGCTCAACACGGAACATTGTGTTTGGAAGAGTATCAAGGACAGTGCCTTGCATCTCAATTACGTCTTCTTTAGCCATTTAATCCTCTTTAGAAACTTGGCGATTTTTAACGGACGCATTCTGCCGCTAAAAGATAAATATGTAAAGTTGGGGCGTATTCTACCCTTGCCAACGTTGATTTACTAGCTTTTGATGGCGCTCAAAGCGTACTTTGTAGTTCATTGCTGGGCATTCATCAATTTGATAACCCAAATATAACCATTGTTTCTGTGTGGCTTGGCAATATTGCAGTTGAAATAAAACGCCAAGTGTTCCGAGTGACAGATCTGACTCTGGATCATAAAAGGTATAAAAGGCGCTGGCACTGTTTTGTAAAATATCCGTCACCGCAATCGCGACCAGTTGTCCATTTTGATAAATATGCAGGTATTGAGTATCTAGCCAACGACAAGCGGAAAAGGTTTCAAACTCCTGCTCGTTGGGAGGGTACATGCTGCCCTCTTTATGTCGCGCTTCAATATAGCGGGCATAGAGTGCAAACCAACCCGAATCCATGGTCGGTTTCAACTGCCACTGAAAAGCGTGTGCCTTTTTGAGTAACCGCTTTTGGCTGGTTGATAGCTTGACTTGGTCAACAAAAACACGCAATGCTTGGCAGGAGTTGCAATTGTCACAGTGAGGTTTGTAAATGGTATCCCCACTGCGTCGAAAACCATTTGCGAGTAGAATTTCATAATTCTCAGGCGATTGCATGGCGGAGTCTAAAGTCACAGCGACACGTTCTTGCCTATCTTTTAAATAGCTACAAGGGTGGTTATTGGTTAAACCGATGCGTATTTGCTGTAAATCTGAGCTCATGGTTATCCTTCATTAGGCAAGGTGATCCACTGGGGTGTAAAGCAGCGCTCATCGACAGAGCTATCT
>NZ_CAWNTB010000017.1:0-10183 GCF_963877065.1 Vibrio sp. V01_P9A10T6 | reverse complement strand
TCCATGCCGAACTCAGAAGTGAAACACAACAGCGCCGATGGTAGTGTGGGGTCTCCCCATGTGAGAGTAGGACATCGCCAGGCTTTGAATATTGTCTAACCAGACACGCTGCGGAGCGGTAGTTCAGTTGGTTAGAATACCGGCCTGTCACGCCGGGGGTCGCGGGTTCGAGTCCCGTCCGCTCCGCCACTTATTAAGAAGCCCTGCTAGTAATAGCAGGGCTTTTTTCGTTTGAGCAAAATAGCATTTTATTTTTTATCACTCTCTCAGTGCCGTCTTCTAAAAATCAATTCCACGCATACTTACATACTCACTCCTTGTCATCCGTAACACTCTGATTAGCTAGGGCTCGCTTAGTAGTCCGTAGTTTTACTTGGCGTCCTTCTTCAATAATCATTGAACCTGTTTGTTCAAACTTGTTCGGCAGACTTTAAGCTATTGTGTGATTATTTGTGTACGTGAATGACTTTCTTTGGAGTCTGCAAGAGCCATCATCACACTTTCATTTGAATAGGGTTCGCCAGCTTTTTAAATAGATATTACTAAAGCTATCCATAGTGATATTTCACCATAGTTCAACAGCCTTAATTAGATCATATTTTTTAAATTGGTATTACAGTAGATATATAGAGGGGAGGAGCAAAGTAAAGATAGCAAAAGCCGATGTTCTAGAACATCGGCTAGGGATAAAATTGATTTGATCAGTCATTACTGACAGTTTTCTTTCTACATTGACGACTTTTCAGCTTGTTTTGCTTTATCTATCAATGGGGTAATTGTTGAACCTTGAATAAGTATTGAGAACACCACGACAGCGTATGTCATAACAAGGATTATCTCTTTTACATCAATAAGCTTGTCTGGAATAACTAATATGCCGGATGGGATAGAAAGTGCCATTGCTAGTGCTAGCCCACCTCGTAGCCCTCCCCAAGTTAGTATCTTTATTGACCATGGGTTGTAGGAGCGGTAACGCTTGAAGCCGATGTAAGAGAAAAAAACGCTTAGATAGCGAGCAGATAAGACAAGAGGAATGGCGAAAGCCATCAATATCCAGTCCTCTTCATGGAATTTGAAGAGTAGCATCGACATACCGATAAGTAGAAAGAGCACACCATTCAAAAATTCGTCAACCAATTCCCAAAAGTGGTCAAGGTGTTCTTCACTTTCTTTTGAAAAGCCAATGAAGCGTGTCCAGTTGCCGATCATTATCCCTGATACAACCATAGCTAAAGGCCCGGAAACATGGATAACATCTGCAAAAACATAGCCAGCAGTCGGTATACCAATAGTTAAAAGCAGTTCCATTGAGTGATCATCGGTGGCGCTGATGAGGTAGTGGAATAATAGCCCAAGAGCTAGGCCATACAGGATGCCCCCCATTGCCTCTTGAATAAACAACATAGTTACACTACCTATGGTTGGTGCTTCCGTACCAAATGCAATAGTGAAAATGGTGACAAAGATAACCAAACCAAAACCATCATTAAAGAGCGATTCTCCCTCGATTTGGGTTGAAATACGTTTTGGTGCATTTAACTTTTTAACAATAGCTAATACGGCTATTGGGTCTGTTGGTGATATGAGTGCACCAAATAGCAGACAGTAAACGAGATCGAAGTGAATACCGATAAATTGACAGAAGGCGTATAGCCCAAAACCGATGAAGAAGGTTGAAAATAGCGTTGCGCCTAGTGCAAGAACCGCGATTTCCCATTTCTGATCTTTTAGGTTGGGTAATTTGATGCCTAGGCCGCCAGCGAAAAGTAGAAAACCGAGTATTCCTTTGAGCAGAAAATTTTCAAAGTTAATACTGTTGACGGTTTCTGTCGCTATTTGAGTTAGATGAAACCAATCATTTTGACCTGCAACTAAGATCAATAATGACAACATCATCGATCCTGCTGTAATGGCGATAGTGGTTTGCATATTGCCTATCTTACTGTTTAGAAAGGCAATCAACATTGCTGCTCCTGATAGGAAGCATAAAGTGTAATAGACAGACATTGTTTTCTCGTCGTGTAACAAAATATGAATGAAATTCTCCTTGGATGATGTACAAATAGCAAACACTTTTTAGCCATGATTGCAGATGTATCAAACGATAATTAAAGTGAAGTTTAGACGTCTAGATTTCTAATGGTTATATGATAGGATGAGCGAATAACCAAAAGGAATGAGGCTGTACTGTGGGAAGAGAAGTTAGAAGTCAAATTGAAGCTCAATTGCAACAGAGAATATTATTGATTGATGGTGGCATGGGCACCATGATTCAGAGCTATAAATTGGAAGAGCAAGATTACCGCGGAGATCGCTTTGCCCATTGGCCAAGCGATCTGAAAGGAAATAATGACCTTCTCGTCTTGACGCAGCCTCAGTTAATCAAAGAAATTCATAGTGCTTACTTGGAAGCAGGTGCTGATATCCTCGAGACGAATACCTTCAACGCGACGAGCATCGCAATGGCTGACTACGATATGCAAGCCATTAGCGATGAGATCAATTTCGCTGCTGCAAAACTTGCACGCCAAGCTGCTGACGAATGGACGGCGAAAACGCCTGATAAACCTCGCTACGTGGCGGGAGTGCTAGGGCCAACAAACCGCACTTGCTCGCTCTCCCCTGACGTGAATGACCCTGGTTTTCGAAATATCAGCTTTGAGCAATTAGTTGAAGCTTACTCAGAATCAACACGTGCTTTAATTCGTGGTGGCAGCGACTTAATTTTGATTGAAACCATTTTCGATACTTTAAATGCTAAAGCCTGTGCCTTTGCGGTAGATTGTGTGTTTGAAGAGTTGGGTTACAAACTGCCCGTGATGATCTCAGGGACAATCACCGATGCCTCTGGTCGAACGCTTTCTGGGCAAACAACCGAAGCCTTTTATAATGCACTGCGACACGTTGAGCCTATCTCATTTGGTTTGAACTGTGCACTCGGTCCGGATGAATTGCGCCAATACGTTGAAGAGCTATCGCGTATTTCCGAATGTTATGTCTCGGCTCACCCCAATGCGGGGTTGCCGAACGCATTCGGTGAGTATGATCTTGAAGCCGATGAGATGGCGCAGCACATCGGGGAATGGGCGCGAGCAGGATTCTTGAACCTTGTTGGTGGTTGTTGTGGAACCACTCCTGAGCACATTAGACAAATGGCAAAAGTGGTCGAAGGTGTGAAACCAAGAGCGTTACCCGATATTCCAGTGGCTTGTCGTCTATCCGGTCTAGAGCCGCTGACGATTACCAAAGAGAGCCTATTCATCAACGTAGGTGAGCGAACTAACGTCACTGGTTCTGCGCGTTTTAAGCGTTTAATCAAAGATGAGCAGTATGATGAGGCGCTGCATGTTGCTCGAGAGCAGGTCGAAAACGGTGCACAAATCATCGATATCAATATGGATGAAGGGATGTTGGATGCGCAAGCTTGCATGGTTCGCTTTCTTAATTTATGCGCTTCTGAGCCGGATATTTCCAAAGTACCAATCATGGTTGATTCTTCTAAGTGGGAGGTGATTGAAGCAGGTCTCAAATGCATTCAAGGCAAAGGGATTGTGAACTCGATTTCCCTCAAGGAGGGAAAAGAGAAGTTTGTTGAACAAGCTAAACTCATTCGCCGCTATGGTGCTGCTGTGATCGTGATGGCGTTTGATGAAGTAGGCCAAGCGGATACCCGTGAGCGAAAACTTGAAATTTGTACCAAAGCTTATCGAATTTTGGTTGATGAGGTTGGTTTCCCTGCTGAAGATATCATTTTTGATCCCAATATTTTCGCGGTTGCGACTGGTATTGATGAGCATAATAATTATGCTGTGGACTTTATCGAAGCCGTGGCTGATATCAAACGTAATTTACCCCATGCGATGATTTCCGGCGGGGTTTCCAACGTCTCTTTCTCTTTTCGCGGTAACAACTATGTGCGTGAAGCGATCCATGCTGTATTCCTTTATCACTGTTTTAAAAACGGCATGGACATGGGTATCGTCAATGCCGGTCAGCTTGAGATTTACGATAACGTGCCTGAGAAACTGCGTGAAGCAGTCGAAGATATCATTCTCAATCGCCGCAGCGATGGCACTGAACGCTTACTGGATATTGCGGCTGAATATGCGAACAAAGGTGTCGGTAAGGAAGAGGATGCCAGTGCGCTTGAATGGCGTTCATGGCCAGTCGCAAAACGTTTAGAGCATGCGTTAGTCAAAGGTATCACCGAGTATATTGTTGAAGATACGGAAGAAGCTCGTCAAAATGCCACTCGCCCACTGGATGTGATCGAAGGGCCTCTCATGGATGGAATGAACGTGGTCGGCGACCTCTTTGGCGAAGGGAAAATGTTCCTGCCGCAAGTGGTGAAATCGGCGCGCGTTATGAAGCAAGCCGTTGCGCATTTAGAGCCCTACATCAACGCGCTTAAGCAAGCAGGTTCTAATAATGGCAAAATCCTTCTTGCCACAGTTAAAGGGGATGTACACGACATCGGCAAAAATATCGTTGGCGTCGTTTTGCAGTGTAATAACTACGAAATCATTGACCTCGGCGTTATGGTGCCATGCGATCAGATCCTCAAAGTCGCGAAAGAACAGAATGTCGACATCATTGGGTTATCCGGCCTCATCACTCCCTCTTTAGATGAAATGGTGCACGTCGCCAAAGAAATGGAGCGACAAGGGTTTAAATTACCGCTTTTGATTGGCGGAGCAACCACCTCTAAAGCACATACCGCAGTTAAAATTGAGCAAAATTATCACCAACCTGTTGTGTACGTGAACAATGCTTCGCGCGCAGTAGGCGTTTGTTCTTCGCTTCTTTCTGATGAGTTACGTCCTGCTTTTGTTGAAAAATTAAACCTCGATTATGAACGCACGCGTGATCAACATCACCGTAAAACCCCCCGAACTAAGCCTGTCTCAGTAGAAGTGGCAAGGGCAAATAAAGCGGTTATCGATTGGGATAACTATACGCCGCCAGTTCCGGCTAAATTGGGCGTACATGTGTTTGATGATTTTGATGTGGCTACCCTTCGTCGTTACATCGACTGGACACCATTTTTCATGACATGGTCATTGATGGGTAAATATCCGACGATTTTTGAACACGAAGAGGTGGGAGAGGAAGCACAAAGTTTATTCCATGATGCTAATGCATTGCTTGATAGAGTTGAGCGAGAAGGGCTACTCAAGGCTCGCGGTATTTGCGCTTTATTCCCAGCCGCGAGTGTGGGGGATGATATCGAAGTGTATCGCGATGAATCGCGCACCGAGGTTGCTCATGTTCTGCATCACTTACGCCAACAAACCGAAAAGCCCAAAGGTTATAACTACTGCTTGTCCGATTACATTGCACCAAAGGAGAGTGGTAAACGAGATTGGATCGGTGCATTTGCCGTGACAGGCGGAATTGGTGAGCGAGAATTAGCAGACCAATATAAAGCGCAAGGCGATGACTATAATGCCATCATGATCCAAGCGGTAGCTGATCGTCTTGCTGAGGCTTTTGCGGAATATTTGCATCAGCAAGTTCGTAAAGAAATTTGGGGCTATGCCGCCGATGAAGAGTTGTCGAACGATGATTTGATCCGTGAGAAATATCAAGGTATACGTCCTGCGCCGGGTTATCCAGCGTGTCCTGAGCATACGGAAAAAGGCACTTTGTGGGAGATGTTGCAGGTTGAGCAAACCATCGATATGTCTTTAACCACCAGTTACGCTATGTGGCCAGGTGCTTCGGTGTCAGGTTGGTACTTCTCGCATCCTGACTCTCGTTATTTTGCCATTGCACAAATTCAGCAAGATCAGATGCAAGATTACGCGCAACGTAAAGGCTGGAATACGCAAGAAGCGGAAAAATGGCTTGGGCCGAATTTAGATTAAGTAATAAAAAACAGGTTGGCTAAGCCAACCTGTTTTTTATTCAGCGTTTTACTACTCAATGTGGTTTTATCGTTCAAACAAATCTTGATGAAGTTTCTGAATTGCCGCTTTAGAAACCGACTCGTGTAATAAAAAGCAGAGGTTGTGTGGGCTGGCACCATAGCAAATCATACGCAAATTGAAATCTTCTAAGGTGCTAAAAACTTGTTTTGCATAGCCTTTGCTTTCACTCATGTTGTTGCCGATCAGCGCAACTAAACACAGATTATGTTCGACTTCAACTTTACACAGCTCTTCTAATTCTAAGCGCACCGCTTGAGGCAGTTCAGGCGCTCCACCTGAGGTATCGGTTTTATCTAATGTTAATGAGACGCTGATTTCAGAGGTGGTGATCAGATCCACCGAAATTTTGTGTTTGGCTAAAATTTCAAACACCTTCGAAAGAAAGCCGTATGCGTGAAACATGCTAGCGCTGCGTAGCGTAACCATGGTTTGATTGCAGCGTAGGGTCAAGGCTCTAAATAGAGGTGAGCTTTCCACACGTTTACGGATCCAAGTGCCGCCTTTTTCAGGCTCTTTTGAGGAGCCGACAAACACAGGGATATCGTGGCGAAGCGCGGGCAGCAACGTCGATGGATGCAAAATCTTAGCGCCAAAGTTTGCCATCTCCGATGCTTCGCTAAAGCTTATTTCCGCAATCGGAGCGGCTTTAGGCGCAATGCGCGGGTCGGTCGTATAAATCCCCGGTACATCAGTCCAAATTTCTAAGCCAGAAGCTTGTACCGCTTCGGCGATCAAGGCCGCAGAATAATCACTGCCGCCTCGGCCCAATGTGGTTGTATTCCCTTGTTCATCAGCGCCGATGAAACCTTGAGTTACCACTACGTGTTGCAGGCAAAGTGGTGTTAACTTCTCTTGGGCTAATTGCTGGATCTGCTCTAATTGCGGTTCTGCCCGACCATAGTGATCATCAGTACGCAGCACTTCTCGAATATCAAAACGGATCGCATCCATGCCACGTTCACGCAGTAATTGCGTCAGAATGAAGGTCGACATTAACTCGCCACAAGCCACTAAGTGATCGGTCAGCTTTTTACTCGCTTGAAAAGAGGCCGCTTCTGCGACACTGGCCACCATATCTAAAATTGAGTGTACCTCTTTTTCAACTTGTAGCGGGTCGGCAAGTTTATCAATAATCGCATGATGAATATCAGCTAACTGTTTGATAATACTTAAGCGTTGATTGGCATCTTGTACGCCATTGGCTAATTCAACCAATAAATTCGTCACGCCAGAGCAGGCACTGCTCACGACTAATTTGGTCTCTGGATTATTTTCGATCACAGCGGCACAAAGGCTCATTGCTTCAAAGTTAGCAACGCTTGTTCCGCCAAATTTGGCGACATTGAATGCGCTCACGGCATTTCTCCCACGACTTCCTGAAATAAAAATAGTGTTGGTGTACCAACGTCCAATGTTTGAAGAGAGTTTTTCTAGAGCAAATAAAGAGGTGTTTTTATGATTGGTTTACCTCAGAAGCTCTTCATCAGGGTTGCTGATGACAGTTGAAGGGATTCAGCCCATTCAACCGATAAACCAAATCCACAACCTTGGTTTATCTCGGCACTGCTCCCCATTAATGTTTTGTATTGGAGTTGAGGCTCCACAAAACATCTGCCTGGGCAGTGCTCCTCTTCTGCTAGATAGCTCATTCATTGAACGTTTTTGAACTGTTAATGTCAATCGCTAATTAAGTCCAAATGTAAAATAAAATTAACCAGAGTGTGACACTGGTTTGACCTCTAGACTTCGGTCGAATTGTTGCATCAGCGGATTTGTTTTACTCTGGGTATTCGTATTTGGCCGCAAGCAAGGAGCAACTATGTCCATTACCAGTTTTAACCCACCCCAGCGAATTTTGATGGGGCCAGGCCCGTCAGATATTTACCCCCAAGTATTACAAGCGCTGAGCAGGCCGACTGTTGGCCACTTAGATCCGCTTTTTATCCAGATGATGGATGAGCTAAAGCAGCTGCTTAAATACGCTTTTCAAACGGAAAATGAGTTTACCATCGCGGTTTCCGCGCCGGGCAGCGCTGGTATGGAGGCGTGCTTTGTCAACCTGATTGAGCCAGGAGATAAGGTCATCGTGTGTCGCAATGGCGTTTTTGGCGAGCGTATGCGCGAGAATGTAGTGCGCTGTGGCGGAGAGGCTGTGCTGGTGGATGATGAGTGGGGAGCCCCCGTTTCGCTCGATAAAGTCGAGCAAGCCATACAGGCTAACCCTGATGCTAAAATTCTCGCGTTTGTCCATGCAGAAACGTCAACTGGTGCATTGAGTGATGCGCAAGCATTAGGTTTGCTGGCTAAGAAAAACAACATGCTGAGTATTGTAGATGCGGTGACATCCTTAGGCGGCGTGCCACTTTATGTGGATCAATGGCAGCTCGATGCCGTCTATTCTGGGAGCCAAAAGTGCTTATCGTGCCCTCCGGGTTTATCGCCACTGACTTTTTCAGCGCAAGCGATTGAAAAAATTCAATCTCGCACAACCCCCGTTCAAAGCTGGTTTTTAGATCAAAGCTTAGTGCTTGGTTATTGGAGCGGCGCAGGCAAGCGCAGTTATCACCACACTGCGCCTGTTAACAGTTTGTACGCGTTGCATGAAGCCTTGCTGGTGTTGAGAAACGAAGGTCTAGAGCAGGCGTGGGCACGTCATCGTGTGATGCATGACAAATTAAAGCAGGGCCTAGAAAAATTAGGATTTGAATTTGTCGTTGCTGAAGATTGTCGTTTACCGCAATTGAATGCGATCTATATTCCAACAGGGGTTGATGAGGCTAAAGTGCGAGCGCATTTGCTCAATCAATACAACTTGGAGATCGGCGCCGGCCTTGGCACTTTAGCGGGTAAAGCGTGGCGTATTGGTTTAATGGGGTATGGGGCACGCAGTGAAAACGTGGCCTTATGCTTGCGGGCGCTAGAAGAGTCATTAACAAATTAGCAAAAAAACCACATAAGGGAGCATTTGCTCCTTTTTAGTGGTGCTGATGCCGAACGTTGTTCGTCTCAGCATCAATCATAAAATTCATTTTTATTGTTAGCTCTTCCCTAGCGTGAGTGGAATACTCGTGATTGATGTCTTAAGATAAATTCTTCCGTTAATGGTTTAATTACTCGTATGAATATAAGTGGCATTTTGTGTATTTATAATAAATATACGATGCTAAAGTTTGTGGCCTAAATATTAGAACAGGTTTGGATGCTACTTTGTATTGTCATGGTATTGTAAAAAATGAACATTGTTCGATTGTTTTGGTTGACCATTATTTTATCTGCGTTAGGATAACCGCGCTGAGAAAGCATACTTATTATTAACTTTTTAGAGGTGCAATAGAAACCTATGGACTCGTCGAGTAGTCGATTATCCAAGTGTGGTATTTTCTGGTTAGTAGAAAAGCCTACGTTTTGTTGCCAACTTTTCATTTAAAGCCTCGCTTTTGCTAAGTTGGTATTCATACTAACGAAGCTCCTTTTCTTGTTCTCTCCTGTCAATATCACACTCTTTTTATAGAGTATCGTGTTTGTTTAAGTCGATCATATGATTTATTCAATACAGCGTTTCTACTGGCTAGAGCGTGAATGCTTTTGAATTTCTTGCGTGTCATCTGTACACCGCTAGAACTTTCGCAAGTACACGGCTTCTCTATTTGACTGACTTTATCTTCTCCTAACTTACTTGTTCAAGGCGGGGAATGCTTGAGCTTGATGGTATAAGCTTATTGCAGCTCAGTTACGGGATTTTCTGCATAATTTGGTTTCTTTGCCTTGATAGTTTCAAGGAGATACAAAGATGGTTATGTACAACACATCATTAGCTATGGGCAACCGGCTACCTGCTGCTCACTCTATTCAAACCGAAATGGATAACAACTTTATTTGTGTAGGCGCATCGCTATCTGTAGAGGCGGTGATTGCGATTCTACGCTCATCGTCCTTAACCGATAAGCGTTTAAACCTTATCTTTATCTCTGGTGATGCAGGTGAATACTTAGGATTTGTTTATTTAAGCAAGGTGGTGGTATCACAGATGAATATCATCATGAAAGATATTATGCACAAAAGCGATATTGCCGTATCGGCCTTAATGGATAAGGTTCAAGCTAGAAAGTTATTATTAGACAGTCATTTGCCTATGATTCCTATCATCGATAGTCGGAATCGAGTGATTGGCGCCTATTCTATATAATAAATATTAACAAGCTTTAAAATAAGTCGCTCAACTTCACTAAATGAAATTTTAGTGAGATTGGAAC
>NZ_CAWNTB010000016.1:0-11081 GCF_963877065.1 Vibrio sp. V01_P9A10T6 | reverse complement strand
GCGGTATCACGTTTGGTCCAATCAATGTAAAAAGAGAGACGCTCAGCACCCACCACTAACGCATGGCGGTAATGGCTTGCTTGCATTAAACGCGTCGCAGTTTCTAATCCATAAACAAAACCGGTACAGGCTGCATTTAAGTCAAAAGCGGATGCATTTTTAATCCCAAGGTTCTGCTGCACTTTCGAGGCAATATTTGGGATAAGAGAATCTGGCGAACAGGTTGCGATGATGATGAGATCAATCTCAGTTGCATCAATCCCAGCACAAGCGATAGCGTGTTGGGCGGCCACCGTAGCTAAATCCGAGGTATTCACATGGCTAATGCGGCGCTGTTCAATCCCGGTGCGAGTTTTAATCCACTCATCGGAAGTTTCAATAAAGGTGCTAAGGTCATGGTTTGAGAGCGTTGCAGGTGGTAGGCATTTACCCCAACCTGTAATTTCGGCATAGAATTTTGTCATTGTTAACCTGTTTTTGTTGTATTTTCTAATGCAATCCAAAGACCTAAAATTAAAAACTCATCGTATGAAAGAGAAATGAGACTCAAAAGGTCCTTTTGATGTCAGTCAGTATACGCGCTTTTGCTCCGACGTTAAGTCTAGTGCGTTAAATGCGGCTGGAGCAAAACACAAAAATAAAGAGAGGAAACTATGTCAACATTCAATACTCGTTGCCCTTCGTGCCACGCAATGAACCGAGTTCCGATAGAACGAGTAACAGAAAGCCCGAATTGCGGTAAATGCCAAGCTCCCCTATTTGATGGAGCGCCCATTGAAGGAACGGAAGCCAATTTCGAAGCGCTGCTTAATAGTCGCCAACCCGTTGTCGTCGATTTCTGGGCACCTTGGTGTAATCCGTGTGTGGGTTTTGCTCCGGTATTCAGTGATGCTGCGACGGAACGAAAAGGAAACATTCGCTTTATAAAAATTGATACTGAAAGTGAACAAAGCCTCGCCACAAAATTTCAAATTCGCAGCATTCCAACCATTATGGTGTTTAAAAATGGTCAACGAGTCGATATGATCAATGGCGCTTTACCAAAAAGTCAATTTGATCAATGGTTAAACCAAGCCATATTGAAATAATCCATCATTATAACCAATAATAAAGTTGGCATTTTTTATCGATTTATGCCAACTTTACTGCTCATTTCTCTTGCTTTATTTTCGATTAATAAAATTAATCGTTAAGAACATAATTTTTCGTTTTACCTTTCTCAATATCAGCTCCATATTCGCCGCAAAATATCCCATCAATTCTGGTTTTGAGGCAAAGTCAATGGACAACATCACTGTGAACGCGTCTTCACCTCGCATTTCCGTTCCGGTCATTGCGCTATCGCTTTATGCGATTGCCTCAGGCTATTTAATGAGCCTGATCCCATTGATGTTGCCGCACTACGGGCTTGAGAGCTCATTGGCAAGCTGGCTTGCCAGTGCCTTTTACGCTGGCTTATTGATCGGCGCATTAGTCGTTGAACCTGTTGTCAACCGCGTTGGCCACCGAAACGCTTTTGTATGGTGCTTAGCGCTGCTCATGTTAACCATTTTTGCCTTACCTGCTCTGCACTATGCCAGTGCTTGGTTAGTGGCACGTTTTGTTGCTGGTATTGCGGTGGCTGGTGTCTTTGTCGTTGTCGAGTCTTGGCTATTGCATGGTGATGAAAAAGGCCGAGCAAAACGCCTTGGTATTTATATGGCGGCGCTTTACGGCGGCACGGCATTGGGCCAATTAGGGATTGGTTATTTAGGCGTATCAGGCGGCGTGCCTTTCATTGCCATCATTACCTTGCTATTAATCGCCAGTGTGGTGCTGATTTATGGCGAATCTGACCAACCGTCAACGCAGCATGCCGTAAGCCTATCACTGAAACAGGTACTCAAACTAAACCATGCCGCCTTGCTCGGTTGCGGAGTTTCGGGGCTCACTTTGGGGGCTATCTACGGTCTAATGCCTGTTGAATTGGAACAACGTGGTATCAGCCATACCGATATTGGCAGCTTAATGGCGCTTGTAGTTTTGGGTGGCATGGCGGTGCAACCTATGGTGCCTTGGCTATCAAAGTTTTTGGGCCGAACACTATTAATGGCACTGTTTTGCTTGATTGGCTCTGCGGCGATTACCATAACCTTGTTCGATTCAACGATGATGATATTAGCTGCCAGCTTGTTTTTTTTAGGCATGGCGACGTTTGCCCTGTACCCAATCGCCATCAACTTAGGTTGTGATAAGCTCGATGCCAATTACATTGTCTCAGCGACACAAGTTATGCTATTTAGCTACAGTATCGGCTCTGTGGTTGGCCCCGTGATCGCTGATTGGTTTATGCAAAGATCGCAAGGCTTAATGGGTTATCTCTTTATTGCTTTACTGGCGACTTGTATTTATATGTTGGCTTCAAGCCTCAAAACCAAACGCCAATGGGTGGCGGGGAAATAAGTCGCAGCAAAGCGGATCATATTTTATCGCAAGGCGCACGGTTCAATCGTTGATGGCGATTTGATGCATGCGCCTTTGGTTTTTCTGGTAGTGCACGTTTTTCATGCAGTAGATGGCGGATCGCCAATATAGGGTGAGAGAGCAACATTCTTGGCCCTGCGTAACGCATCACCAATCTCATTTGTTCTTTCGGCTCAGGCTTATAGCAATGAATTGGGCAACGGTTGCAGGTGGGTTTATGTTGGCCATAAGGACAGCGATCTAAGCGTACTTGCGCATATTCCAACAAGGTTTTGCAACACGTACAGAGGCCAGATTGACAGCGATGATGGCGCTGACAATAAATGTTCACCATCGCCTCTACGGTGCGAAACTCACTGAGTAGCTCTCCCGTTAAAAGATCGCTATGCATTTTTTCCATTGCCAATAACTCCCATTGAGATCGCAGATAAAAACAAGTATCCTGCGCCACCTTGTTCCTCATGTACCCAAGACTTTGTGTCAAAGAGCAGACGACTATGAACCGCAAAAAGAAAATTAACCAAACACTGCAAAAGCATCTTAAAAAGAAGCATGCCAAGCTGCACGGCAGCAATAAGCCTCGTTATATTTCAAAAGCTGAACGTGAAAAATTAGACGCAGAGCAAGCCGCTTCAACCAGCACGGTAGATACCCAACATAGTGAGATTGTGCCTGCTGAAGGTGAGCTACAATAGTAAGTCTTGCTCGATTGGAACAAACTGGCTGGCGACATCAATAAGGCTTTGAGCCGTCAGCCTTGGTACTCCGTACACTTCTACTTTTTTGTTAAAACGCTGTTTAATCCGTTCGACCAATAGCTCGAAATCACCATCTCCTGATACCAGAACAATCACATCCGCTTGCTCTGCCAGCTCAATCGCATCGAGAGTAATACCGACATCCCAATCCCCTTTTGCACTGCCATCACGACGCTGAATGAAGGGCTTAAGCTGAACCTCAAAACCAATACCGCGCAAAATATGGTGGAACTGGCGCTGCTTAGGATCTTGGCTAGCAATCGCATAGGCATTGGCTTTGATCACCTCTCGCCCTTGAGTGGCTACATACCAAAATTGGTTGTAATCAAAATGCTGGCGGTACTTCTCTTTACAGGTGTAATAGACGTTTTGAACGTCGACAAGAATGGCAACTTTTTCCATGAGCTCTCTTCTCAAATAGAAACAAAAACAGCGGCCTGTTCGCCGCTGCTTTGCAAATTGCGCCTAGTATACGCCAAACCACTTCAATTTGTCGTGCAAGCGAGTCACACTGCCGACCACAATCAAGGCTGGGCTTTGTGCTTGTTGCGCTAAAAGGGGTAAATCGTCAAGCGAGCCCGTCAATACTCTCTGTTTATCTGTAGTGCCGCGTTCGATAATCGCGCAAGGCGTTTCTGCGTTCAGGCCAGCATCCAACAAGTTTCGTGTGATGTTCGGGCACTGCTTTAACCCCATATAAAAAACCAAAGTTTGGTTGTCTTGCGCTAAACATCGCCAATTGATCGCTTTACCTTCTTTTTGTAAGTGACCCGTAATGAACTGCACACTTTGCGCGTGATCACGGTGCGTCAGCGGAATCCCCGCGTAAGCCGTGCAGCCTGCTGCTGCCGTGATCCCCGGAACCACTTCATAAGCGATATGATGTTCAGCCAGCGTTTCAAGCTCTTCACCACCTCGGCCAAAAATAAAGGAATCACCGCCTTTCAAACGGACAACTTTTTTACCTTCTTTGGCTTTATCGACCAGAATTTGGTTGATCTGATCTTGCGGCACACAATGAAAATCCAACTGTTTGCCAACGTAGATCATCTCCGCTCTGCTTGGCGCCAGATCTAAAATCGCTTGCGAAACTAAACGATCATACACCACCACTTGCGCTTGGCTGATCACGCGTAGCCCCTTAACCGTCAGTAGATCGGGATCGCCTGGCCCTGCGCCTACTAAAGAGACAAAACCGCGACTCGTTACACTGCTTACCATGATTACTCTCTACCTTATCGACAAAAGGATATTGTCATTAAGCGAGGTTAAACCTCACTTAACAATGGTTAGCCAAGGTTGCGTTGTGGCAAGGTTTTACCGTGAGTCATGTAAAGGCTTAACCCGGTAAATAACAAGCCGCCCACTACGTTACCCAATGTGGCCGGAATTTGGTTCCACACCAACCAATCGACGATGGTGAATTTAGCGCCCAACATCATGCCAAGTGGGAACAGATACATATTCACTACAGCGTGTTCAAAAACCAAACCGAAGAAAATAAAAATAGGTAGCCACATCGCGACCACTTTGCCGCTCACTGTAGTTGATGTCATGGCGCCGACAACACCTAGGCACACCATCCAGTTACACAAGATGCCTTTCACAAACACGGTGATCCAGCCATTAATACCGTGTTCGGCAAAGCCAAGTGTGCGAGCAGTAGACGCTTTGATAAACGCTTGCCCAACAGCGCTCGGCTCGATACTGAAATTCATGGTGAAGGTTAGCGCCACTAAAAAGGCGACGGCAACGGCACCGATTAAGTTACCTAGCCCAACCAAGCCCCAATTCCGTAGAACGCCCGCTTTGGTTACTCCGGCGCGTTTTTCAAACAAAGCTAAAGGCGCTAAAGCAAAAACACCCGTTAATAAATCAAAGCCCATTAGGTTCAAAATACAAAACCCCACAGGGAAGACCAGTGCACCAACAATAGGCACTCCGGTTTGCACAGCCGCAGTAATGGCCACAGCGACTGCGATAGCAAGAATCGCCCCCGCCATAATGCCGCGAATCAGGGTATCGCGCGTTGACATGAAGATTTTGCTTTCGCCAGCGTCAATCATTGTTTGCACAAAATCGGCAGGTTTTACGTAAGACATAATGGTCCTTATTGTCACCAAAGTTAAAATTAAAAAGGGAAATTGAATAGATAAAGGCTCCCAACCATCAATGCATCACCAAGAGAACTCGATGAACAAGGAACCTTTTTGCTATTGAATCTCATCGTCTCAAAAGCGGCTGTTAAGCCGCGACTTCGACCACACCGTCAGTGACTCGCGCGGCATAAGCTTTCACGCTAAAGCGTTCATCTTCCATACATTGGCCCGTTATGAGATTGAAACGCTGCTTTTTAAGCGGGCTTGCTACCCAGAACTGCTCTTGATGTTGGCAAATAAAACCGCGTGACAACACATTAGCTCGAGCAAAGGGATCCATATTGCTTATCGCCATCACTTCTTGCGCTTCAGTCGGACGGAAGAGAGCCACTTGCTCCCCATTCACCAGTGCACACACACCCGTTCCGGGAACAATGTCATTAATGTCACAGATGGCTTGAAATACTGTGTTATTGGCCATAGTTATTTCTCCAAAACAGGGGTAGAGATTGCTGAATCAGCAAGCGCAATGTGGAATATATCGCCTTTCGCTTCTGGGTGTTTTTCGCTATAAGTCGCAGGACGGTGCTGCTCACGAGCGCTGACGAACACGACGTTCTCATCGCGTAAATCAGAATTAATGAAGTGAGTAAAACGAGTTAATTGCTCAGGATGATTAAGCGTTTCTGTCCATTCACAGCGATAATCAGCAATAAGCTTCGCCACATCTGCTTCGAGTTGATCGTTAATGCCCAACTTATCGTCCACAATCACTTCACGCAGGTAATCAACGCCACCTTCTAGGTTGTCTAGCCACACTGAGGTGCGTTGTAATTTATCGGCGGTGCGAATGTAGAACATCATGAAACGGTCGATGTATTTCAGTAGTGTTGCTTCATCTAAATCAGAGGCCAGCAGATCGGCATGTCGAGGCTTCATACCACCATTACCGCAGACATACATATTCCAACCCGCATCGGTCGCGATCAGGCCTAAATCTTTGCCTTGCGCTTCGGCACATTCGCGGGTGCAACCTGAGACACCAAACTTCATCTTGTGTGGTGTACGGATACCTTTGTAGCGGTTTTCAATCAACACACCCAAACCGACGCTGTCTTGCACACCAAAACGACACCACGTACTACCGACACACGTTTTTGCCATGCGCAGAGCTTTGGCATAGGCTTGGCCTGTCTCGTATCCAGCATCAATCAGTTTGCGCCAAATCTCAGGTAAATCGTCTTTTTGAGCACCAAACAGACCAATGCGCTGCGCGCCCGTCACTTTGGTGTAAAGTTTGTATTCTTGAGCGACATTCGCTAGCACCGCAAGCGCTTGTGGTGTGACTTCACCACCTGCCATGCGTGGGATCACCGAATAAGTACCGTCTTTTTGCATGTTGCCCAAGAAGTTATCATTGGTGTCTTGCAAACTGACCAGCGATGGCGAGAGCACATGATCCCCCCAACACGAGGCCAGAATAGAACCAATTGTTGGCTTACAGACTTCGCACCCATAGCCGCGACCATGTTTTGCCAACATCTCATCAAAACGTTTGATACCGTTAATGCGGATCAAATGGAACAGCTCTTGGCGTGAATACGCAAAGTGCTCACAAATATCGTTTTTGACTTCCACACCCGATTTAGCCAGTTCCGCATTCAGAACCGACGTCACTAAAGGCACGCAACCACCACAACCTGTTCCGGCCCCTGTCACCGCTTTAATCGCGCCGAGCGTATGATGACCATCGGCCACGGCTTGGGCAATTTTCGCTTTAGTCACATCAAAACAAGAGCAGATCACCGCAGTATCAGGTAGTGCATCCGCGCCTAATACCGGTTTTTCAGCGCCAGCATGTGCGGGTAGGATCAAGGTGTCTGGGTGTTTGGGCAGCTCAATATCATTGAGTTTGAGTTGCAGTAAATCGCCGTAATCTGACGTGTCGCCAACTAAAACTGCACCAAGCAATTTTTTACCGTCGTCAGAAACGATAATGCGCTTATAAACTTCATCTTCTTCATTTTGATAAACGTAGCTTTTACAACCGGGCGTTCGTCCATTGGCATCACCAATCGATCCCACCTTCACACCCAGCAGTTTGAGCTTGGCGCTCATGTCTGCACCACTAAATTGGCTCTCATTACCCACAAGATGATCAACCGCAACCGTTGCCATTTTGTAGCCAGGAGCAACCAGACCGAAGAAAGTTTGATTCCAAGAAGCACATTCGCCAATCGCGTAAATATCAGGATCGGATGTTTGGCAGTGATCGTTAATGGCAACCCCACCACGCGGCGCGATGTCTAGACCCATATCACGAGCTAATTTGTCCTGAGGACGTATCCCTGCGGAAAATACGATGAAGTCAACTTCCAAATCCGAACCGTCGGCAAACTTCATGGTATTACGAGCGGTCTCGCCTTGAGCAACGATCTCTAGCGTATTTTTGCTAGTGTGAACTTGCACCCCCATCCGCTCAATTTTATTACGCAGTTGTAAACCGCCTTGCAAGTCAAGTTGCTCAGCCATTAATACCGGAGCAAACTCAATCACATGGGTTTGTACGCCCAACGCTTTCAGCGCACCAGCCGCTTCAAGGCCAAGTAAACCGCCGCCTATCACTACGCCACTTTTGCTCTTTTTCGCGCACGTTTCGATGGCCTTTAGATCTTCAATGGTGCGGTAGACAAAGCAGTCTTTACTTTCATTGCCTTTGATCGGCGGTACAAAAGGATAAGAGCCCGTCGCCAAGACTAATTTGTCATAGCTCACTTCACGGCCAGTATTTGAATAGACCACGCGCTTTTCGCGGTTAATGTTAACCGCCCGCTCACCCATCAAGACATTAATCGCATGCTTTTGATAGAAACCCGGCTTAACAAGCGAAAGCTCTTCAGCGGTATGGTGTGAAAAGTAGGAAGAAAGATGGACGCGATCGTAGGCAACACGCGGTTCCTCACAAAAAACCGTGACATCAACAGCCGATGCCTCCATTTTTTCGACCAAATCTTCGATATAGCGATGGCCAACCATGCCATTACCGATGACAACCAGCTTCATCCTGCTCATATGGGTTCCTAATTATGGTAACGTTTCATTGAGCGAGATTTTTAATTATGAAAGAAAATGAATTACTGATGTAAATCAATTACAAACTCAAACTACCCTAAAGAGGTAGCCATAAAGAGGAATATCAGAGAGAAATAAACACATTAGCGTGAATACTAGGGGCCGACAGGTATAGGAAGATAGTTAATATAGTATGATCACTTCCAATCAAACCTGATCATTTACAACAAAATTTGTCAGTTTTCCTCGGCTAAAGCACTTGGCAGAAGTTATATACGCAACGCAAACACGCTGCCCTATTATGCTTTCGAGTGGAAGATCATCACGGTGTTGTTCCTCCCCCCCCCCCCTTTTAGGGGGAGGGAATTAGTTTCGTGAGTATTGGGTATGCTATTTACTTTTCCTCATGCCTAGAGCATCTACCACTAATCCATTACACCTAGATGGTAACCTATGCTATATGTCTTCGAACGCATCCTCTAAAAAGATACAATCGAGCACACGACGGATCTCCGTTGGTAAATTGTACGGTTTAAAGTCCCCGTTAAAATCTAGAGTATTATAATCTTGTATTGCATCGATGATTATTTCTTCTGCTGCACTACGAAAATCAAGGTTGTCACCTAAAACATCAACCATATCAAGATCGTCACTTGCTCTCTTAATAACTATACCATGAGGAAAGAATCCAGCATGTTTTAGGGAATTGTATACTTTTCTATCTTCCTTTCTGACAAACTTCCGAATTTCGTTCTTCTCTTTATCTTTTATTGGTTTTGCGCCCCACTCAATTTCCAGCTTATTGTTAACCATCTTAGACTTGGCTTCACGTAGTCTGATTATTATCTCTGCACCCAATACTGTTTGCGATTTCTTCCCTTGTTCCTTCAACAAAGGCTCACAAATGTACATTGCAGATCCAGCAAGTAAAATTGCTTGGATGTAGTCAAAATCGTCTTCGGCTTGAACGTATGACTTTGCAGCACGGTAAAGCATGTGAGGTGCAATTTCGAGTTTGTTCATTTTGGCTCCTATCATCCATAGATAATTGTTTCAGCGCATATCTTCGAGGGTCACATCACCAAAGCTTTTGATAGCTAGGACTATCTGAGAGCGGTTTTGGTGTCTGGCAGATTAAAGCAGCTCAATTACGCTGCTTATCATAATCCTTAATCACCTTTCTCGTGGTTATGCTCTTTTAGTTTTGGGTGTTTCTTCTTTGTTTCTGGACGGACACGCCGTCGTTTATCTGGTGTTCCGTCTTCATTTTTTCTTTTAGGTCCAGGTTTTATGCCCATTGGTATCTCCTACTACGGCTTAGTGTGATTTGGATACCCCAAATAATAGATTAACTTTAAATTATAAAGCATGGTGCATATCAGGTTTTAGCGATCACTGAAAGACCCGTATTGCATAGCCACCCCACCGACTTGATAGAAACACTCGAGTTGGACTCATCGGTTCTATTAGCCCAAAGCAATCTTATCCGAAGCAGTCGACTTTGAGTCTCAACTCTAACACCCCACCCTACCCCTCCCCTTAAAGGGGAGGGAATTAGTTTCGTGAGCGTTGAGAGGTAGCGGTATCTTTCTATGAAAGATTTTCTTGACGAATCCCACATAATTAATGTGACATTCTTTCCTTAGCATCTTTATAGCCGACGACCTTGCCATCCGCTAAAGCTCGCTCGCTACGAGCAATGCCTTCGTGTTCAAACGGCTAACGCCCCAACACTTAGATACCAATACTCCCCCACCCAAAACTGCACCGTTCATGAAGTGTTCACATTCAATCGCTACGTTAGCTCAATATCTTCGAGAGCTGTCATGTGAAACCACTTAAACGTTATCAATACGAACGCTATGCAGTGCTGTGCAACCTTGCTTATCCCAGAGTGTTTAGGCAGACACGTTACGGTTTTGATCCGAACGGTCAGCACATCATCCGTAACCAGTTTGATAAAATCATGATTCGAGTGCTGTGGAGTAAAAACCAAGAAGAGGCTGTGGTGGTTATCAAAGGTTCGCACAGTGTCAGTGATTGGCTTTTGAACTTTGCAATGTGGACACGCAGTTGTCAGCACTTAGGATTGGATTACCGTATTCATGCGGGCTTTTACCATCTCCTGCATCAAGAGAGCCTGCCGACGCGCAACGAAGATAAACTCGGCTTATCGGTTTTACAACGGCTGGAAGCCGTCGTTGTTCCTCTGATCGAGAGCGGTAAACGCATTGCCATCACTGGTCACTCTTCGGGTGGGGCTATTGGGTGTATCTTTGCTGACTACATCGAAAAGAAATACCCAAAATGCATCAAACGCATTGTGACATTCGGCCAACCCGCGATTGGTAATTGGCGTTTTCGTCAACGCTACGCGCTTAGTCACAAAACCTATCGTATTTGTTGTGACCTCGACATCGTCACCTTTATGCCACCCATTCCTTTAATCTATTGGCATGTGGGTAAATTGCTGTGGCTTTACAATGGGCGTATTTACGAAAACACACCAACGTTCATCCGGTTAGGTCGATCTTTATTGAGCTGGCTAGTTCGCCCCTTCTCTTATCACCTCATGAGTAAATACATCCGCAATAAAGATTTCTTCGATGAACGATAGAAGCTAGCACCGAACAAAAAACACGGTGACTTCAAATATTTTTCACACTAAACAATTATGGAAAATTAATTG
>NZ_CAWNTB010000015.1:0-11162 GCF_963877065.1 Vibrio sp. V01_P9A10T6 | reverse complement strand
ATTTTATGAGCTATATACTCTACAACCTAGTTATCTAATAAAATGGTGTTTTATTTTTATTTGATTGATTTATATGTAATTTGTGTGTTTCAGGGAACGGTTGTACGCTCGAAAGTGTTTGCAGCTAAGTGTGAAGTACTTCAAAATTACCTCAATCCAAGGGCATTCTAACTAATCACCGAGGTTTAGATGAAAGTCGAGAATCTTTTTAAGCATCGTGGCGATTCAATGAACAAGTACTCCTCTGAGCTTATGCAGTGGGTATCACCTTCAGTACGTGAGTACTGGGGCGAGCTTCTACATAAAACAAACAGTCGCCAGTTGTTTTCTTGGGTTAGAGATTTTCACCAACCAGCAGTGAATGAAGATGCTCCTATTGCCGAACCCTTGATACTCAAACCTGAAGCGCAACGTCTGTATAAACAGCTCCAGACTCAGATTGGTGAAGTCATTCATACAGGTAAATGGCTGGTGGTTGATCAAGAGCGCATTAACCAGTTTGGTCAAGTAACTGAGGATATGCAGTGGATTCATACCGACCCTCAAAAAGCGGAAGTTGACTCTCCATTTAGGACCACAATTGCGCACGGCTTTTTGACCTTGGCCTTGTTACCTAAATTGACGGATAGCGTTGATCCTGACAAACCAATATTTCCGACCGCAAAAATGGTGGTGAATATCGGTTTAAATGAAGTTCGTTTCCCGTATCCAGTGAAATCAGGAAACCGAGTAAGAGCGATTAGTACTCTATTGAAAGTTACACCAATCAAAAAAGGTTTGGAGATCGAGAGAGAAATTAAAGTTGAGATTGAAGGTATTCGTCGCCCAGGCTGTGTCGTGGTTTCAGTAATCCAACTCCATTTTTAACTTTAGAAAAATGGCATAGAAACAGGAGAGTCGATCACTCTCCTTTTTTGTATTTATTTGTTTTTCAAAGGAATATAACCATATTCTTCTATGCGAGCCTTTGCTTCCGCTGACGTTAAAGATGCAATGAAAGCTTGAGTCTCTTTAGTGATTTTTTCAGGGTAATAGACCACTAAAAATGGCATAGAAAGTTTATATTCATGAGTGACAATATTTTTTGCAGTGGCTTCTACTCCCTCAAATTTTATCGCTTTAATCGATTTATCTACCGATCCCGTAGAGATGAAACCGATCGCTTGAGGGTTATGGTTAATCAGTGTTTTAACCATACTATTGCTATTGACCACTAAGTTATTGGAACTGATGTCCGACACTAAGCGATCATTAATCACACGAGTCAGGCCTAATAAGCTTTCAAAGCTATAGCGGGAACCTGATGATGCTTCTCTGGTTACAACTGCGATTTTTTGATCAGCACCACCGACTTGTTTCCAGTTGGTTATTTTCCCTTTATAAATATCAAATAACTGCTCACGAGTCAGATTTTCAATACTGTTTAAGCGATTGATTACAACAGCCAACCCATCATAGGCAATCGGCAAGGTGCTCATCGTCTCATCTTGCTCACTTTCTGTGAGGTAGCGCGAGCTCATGGCGATATCTGCGACACCTTTTTTCAGTAATGTGATGCCAGCACTCGAACCTACGGCTTGAACCGCGATATAAGTTTCAGGGTGTGCGGTATTGTAGTCCTCGGCGAATACTTCCATGATCCTAGCGACCGAGGTCGAGCCAGAAATATTAACTTCACTTGCGAAGGCAAACTGGGTATGTAGCAAAGTTGAAAGCAGTGTAGCAAGCGCGACTCGAAACATAGTGGCTCCAATATGGTTATTTAGAAAAATTGAGCCACCATAATATGTCGTATAGATGACACTTTTGTGAACCACAAAGGTAAGTGGTTTGTAGCCTTACGGTTTTTCATATCAGAGATAAGCGAAGTCAGCTATAGTCGAGATGTCAGGAAGCCGTGTTTGAGCGAGGGTAAAATGGCGGTAGTGAATTTGTTGCAACGTCAACTAGAACGAAGAGCAGAGCTTGTTTGCCATAATCGTAACCAAAGTGTGTCTGTTGAATTAGGCAAATCCTGTTTTGAGCCGATCGTTAACGGTGTGCACTTCATCAAACACCATTACAAATTAGATTCAACGCATTGCGACTATTCAAGTATCGTGGCGAAAGTGATTTGGGAAGAAGCTAAATGGGCGCTGTATATTCCCAATACGGATCCCGATAAAGAAATTGAAGATTGGTTGCCGTATCCTTTTCTCCCTAAAACAACGGATTTGACGGCGTTGATCCGCGAAATTGAAAAAGATCCTAAATCTTACTTTTGGTGATCAATAAGCAATAAAAAGGCACTCCGAAGAATGCCTGATAGAAATGTCTATGCTGCTAAAATCACTCCCCTTGGGTAGTGGTATTAGCTTCTGAAGGTATAGGTAACGGTTCGAAAACCTGAGTCGGTTTTGCAATCAGACTGCGGTTTTCCATATTCACTTCTGCGAGCACGACTTCGAGCGTATCACCGAGCTTAAAGACGACTTCTTTATCGACAAGCAGCGTTCCACTTTCCGCATTACATTCAATACGTTCTTTGTTGTCTAAGATTAAAGAACCAGGAATGAATGCGGCTGCGCCATTTTCCAAAAGACGTACGCGCATGCCAGCGCGATTGATATCAAAGATTTCAGCCGTAAAACGGGTGCCTTTGCTAGGTTCGTTTACTAACGTTCTAGCATAGAGCCAGTCGCCTACGTTACGTTCGGCCATTTTGTGGTGTTTGCGGTGTAGTGCCAACTCTTCACCAACGGTTTCATCCGGTGTTTGTACGGGCTCTTTGTTTAAAATATGTGCTTTCAACATACGATGGTTGATCATATCGCCATATTTACGGATAGGAGAAGTCCAAGTGGCATAGATATCCAAACCCATTGCGTAATGCGGAAGAGGTTGGTTTCCTATTTCACTGTAAGCTTGATACTTGCGGATACGATTATCCAGATAGCGGGTTTCTTGCTTACATAACCAGCGACGTAAAGAGGCAAAGCCTTCTAGAGTCGCTAAGTTATCGGCAGTGTATTCAAGCTCACCCGTTGGGTTGACTAATTCGACAACATCGGCAATTTTTTCGGGTTTGAACCCCGCGTGCGTATTGAACACGCCTTGGCCAAAATGCGCTTTGAGCGTTTTTCCCGCACAGATATTCGCGGTTATCATCGCTTCCTCAACAAGACGGTTAGCACTACGGCGAAGATCCGCATGAATTGCCACTACGTCGTTGTCTTCACTCAGTTCAAATCGATAATCAGGGTGATCAGGAAACACGACCGCGTATGTTTCGCGCCATTGTGCGCGCGCTAATGAAAAATCATACAAATCACGCACAACGGAAGCGATTTGGTCACTTGGTTGCCAATCGGCAGAAGTGCCCGTCTCTAACCAATCTGATACATGATCATAAACCAATCGAGCGTGCGATTTAATGTTGGCCGCAAAAAAGGTAATGTTATCGCCAATCACACCTTCTTTAGTCACTGTTACGGTACAGCAAAGGGTAGGGCGAACTTCATTTTCCATCAACGAACACAAATCATCGGCTAAATCACGTGGCAACATTGGGATATTGCGGCCTGGGAGATAAATAGTGAAACCCCGCTCACGCGCGACACTGTCCATCTCGTCATCTGGCGTGATGTATGCGGTTGGGTCTGCAATGGCAATGGTTAATGTGAAGTCACCGTTCTCGGTTCTTTGGGCGAACAGTGCATCATCCATATCTTTAGTTGATGCCCCATCGATGGTCACGAAAGGAAGGTGGGTCATATCGATGCGTTGTAGGTCGGCATCATCTTTGAGCTGCCAATGTTCAATACCAGCCGGCTCACTGTTAGGCAGGTCATTTTCAGCTAAAGTCACCCACCAAGGCGCAATCTTATCGTTGGCATCCGTAATTTTATGGGTGATTTCAACCATAAAGCCGCTATCGTCTTTCAGTGGATGATTAATAAGCTGTGCAACAACCCAATCACCTTCAGAGAAATGTTCAGGGTTTAATCCTTTTTGCACCTTGGCTTTCAGCGATTGCCTTTTTAGTTGCGGGTTATCGGGCGTGACATTCAGCTTACCTTTGTACAGCTTTACACGGCCAATGAAGCGAGTTAATGAAGGCTCAAGCAGCTCTTGAGGCTCAGCCACTTCTTTCTCATTCTCGGTGCGAATGATGGCCACCACTTTATCTCCGTGTAGGCATTTCTTCATATACGGAGGCGGAATAAAGAAGCTGTTCTTACTGTCAACTTCTAAAAAGCCGAAGCCTTTTTCAGTGGCTTTTATCGTGCCTTCTTTCTTAGGCAAGTTCTCTTGGATTTGTTGCTTGAGTTGAGCAAGGAGCGGATTATCTTGAAACATGTTTCTTTTTCTAACAAATGCGATTGGGCACACTATAATCATTGAGCGGGATGATTACTACCGAAAGCGTTATTTTTGCTAGTCTGCTTTAACAGTGCGCTGTAAATGCAGCTTCTGTGTTCGTTTTGGGTGAATTAATGAGCTTAATGGTCATTTATGACGAATTTTTGTGATGTAATTCAATTTTTACTAGCTTTTTTTATGCTTTTAGGGAATAATCCGCGTCCCTTATATGTCCCTAGCGGCTTGATGCGTTTTAAGACTTATCCGCATCTGAACGGAACTCAGCTCTTTTTAATGGATCGGTATTGGAATTGGTAGAGCACGTGGGACCTTTTGTTAATTAATCTAGTGGGATCTCCATGCAAGACTCTGTAATTCAATTTAGTGAATTAGCCCTAAACGACTCAATCCTTTCTGCTCTAAATGAAATGGGTTTCGTTTCTCCAACTCCTATCCAAGCTGCTGCTATTCCATTTCTTCTTGAAGGAAGAGATGCGCTAGGTAAAGCACAAACAGGTACAGGTAAAACGGCTGCGTTTTCTCTACCTCTACTGAACAAATTAAACCTTTCTCAACACAAGCCACAAGCAATTGTGATGGCACCAACTCGTGAACTTGCTATCCAAGTTGCGGCAGAAATCAAAAACCTTGGCCAAAAGATTCAAGGCCTTAAAGTACTTGAGATCTATGGCGGTGCTTCTATTGTTGACCAAATGCGCGCTCTGAAAAATGGTGCTCATATTGTGGTTGGCACACCTGGTCGTGTAAAAGATTTGATCACTCGTGATCGCCTTCATTTAGACGAATGTCATACCTTCGTCCTTGATGAAGCTGACGAAATGCTCAAAATGGGCTTCGTTGATGACGTAACTTGGATCATGGAACAAGCACCTGGCACCGCTCAACGCGTGCTGTTCTCTGCGACTATGCCTCCTATGGTGAAGACGATTGTTGACCGTTACCTACGTGATCCTGCTCGTGTTGACGTAGCAGGTTCAAACCAAACTGTTGCGAAAGTAGAGCAGCAATATTGGGTTGTTAAAGGTGTTGAAAAAGATGAAGCGATGGCTCGTCTTCTTGAAACAGAAGAAACCGATGCGTCAATCGTCTTTGTACGTACTCGTCAAGACACCGAGCGTTTAGCTGATTGGTTATTATCTCGTGGCTTTAAAGCGGCAGCGCTTCATGGTGATATTCCGCAATCACTGCGTGAGCGCACGGTTGATCATATCAAACAGGGTGTAATCGACATTCTTGTTGCGACAGACGTTGTTGCTCGTGGTCTTGATGTTCCACGTATTACACACGTGTTCAACTATGATATCCCATTCGATGTGGAATCATACATCCACCGTATTGGCCGTACTGGCCGTGCTGGACGCAAAGGTAAAGCGATCCTTCTAGTTCGCACGAACCAAATTCGTATGTTGCGTACGATTGAGCGCGTAACTCGTTCTCAAATGGAAGAGATTCAACTTCCAATGCGTGACAAAGTTGCTGAAGCTCGTCTCATCAAACTGGGTGCAGAGCTAGAAGCTGACAAAGGTCATACTGCTTTAGACAAATTTGTTGAGCTCATTGAAAAACTTCAACAAAGCCTAGAGATTGATGCCACAACACTGGCGGCCATTTTACTGAAGCGCCAACAAGGCAATCGTCCACTGTTCTATGTCGGCCCAGATCCAATGGTCGACGCGATCGAGCGTGAAAAATCACGTCGCCGTGATCGTAAAGAGGGTAGTGAGCGTGGTGAACGCCGTGAAGGCGGTCGCGATAGCCGTGATGGACGCGAAGGTCGCCGCGAATATGGTACTGCGAGCAATGACTGGGATACTTATCAGTTACAAGTCGGCCGTGAGCAAGGCGTGCAAGTGAAAGACATCGTTGGTGCTTTAGCTAATGAACTTGGTTTAACCAAAGGTTCAATTGGTGCAATTAAACTTGCTCAAGGCCATACATTCGTACAGCTTCCTAAATCAATGTCTTCAGATGTTGAAGGCAAATTGCGTAAACTGCGTATTCGCCAAAAAGAAGTCGGTGCCGTTGTATGTGACTTTGATGACTTCCGCGAGTCTCGTGGTCGTCGTGAAGGTGGTAACGGTGGTGGTGCCCGTCGTGAAGGTGGAAACGGTGGCTTCCGTAATCGTGAAGGCGGTGCTCCTGCGGCTGGCGCAGGTCGTGGTGGCCGTGAAGGTGGCTTCCGTGGCAACCGTGACGGTGCAGCGGCGACTGGTCGTGATGGTGAGCGTCGTTTTGACCGCAACCGTGGTGGCGACCATCGTGGTAACTTCCGTGGTGAACGTGGTCACGGCAATGCTAGTGCTAATGCCAATGCGGGTACGTTAAGTCGTCCTCGTCGCGCTGAAGCATAATCAATTATTGAAACTCCAAAGCCCGTGATATTTATCATGGGCTTTTTCTTTTGATTTATATAATTCGATCTTTGCATTTCTAGCGTGAGCTAGTTAAAATCTTCGCTTCATTGAAGTTCCGGTATTCGTGTTACCGAGTGAGCTTCGATGGGTTATTTTCAATCAAACTCAACACGTGTTGCTTGGTATGCAACACCACTGTAAGGATTATACATGCCTATTATTACTCTTCCTGACGGCAGTCAACGTCATTTTGAACACCCAGTATCGACAATGGAAGTTGCAGCTTCTATCGGCCCTGGTCTTGCAAAAGCAACGATCGCAGGCCGTGTCGATGGTGTGCGCGTCGATGCGTGCGATCTTATCGAAAATGATGCTAGCCTTGAAATTATAACGACAAAAGATGAAGTTGATGGTTTAGAGATCGTACGCCACTCTTGTGCGCACTTACTTGGCCATGCATTAAAGCAACTTTATCCACAAGCCAAAATGGCGATTGGTCCGACGATCGACAGCGGCTTCTACTATGATATCGATCTTGAGCAATCACTCACGCAAGATGATTTAGAGCAAATCGAAAAGCGCATGAAAGAGCTTGCCAAGACAAAATATCAAGTTGTCAAGAAGAAAGTCAGTTGGCAGGAAGCCCGTGATGCTTTTGAAGCTCGCGGTGAAACATACAAGATGGAAATCTTGGATCAGAACGTGGCTCGTGATGACAGACCGGGTCTATACCATCATGAAGAATACATTGACATGTGTCGTGGTCCTCACGTACCTGACATGAGCTTCTGCCAACACTTTACCCTGCTTAGCATTGCTGGCGCGTACTGGCGTGGTAACAGTGATAACAAGATGCTACAGCGTATCTATGGTACGGCATTCCATGACAAGAAAGCACTTCAAGCCCATTTAACGCGTTTAGAAGAAGCGGCTAAACGTGACCATCGTAAAATTGGTAAGCAACTCGATCTATTCCATATGCAGCAAGAAGCTCCAGGGATGGTATTCTGGCACCATAACGGTTGGTCTATATTCCGTGATCTTGAAGTGTTCATTCGCCAAAAACTCAGTGAGTACGACTACCAAGAAGTAAAAGGTCCATTAATGATGGACCGAGTTCTATGGGAGCGTTCTGGTCACTGGGACAAATATGCGGATGCCATGTTCACGACGTCATCTGAAAACCGTGAATATGCAATTAAACCGATGAACTGCCCAGGCCACGTTCAAATATTTAATCAAGGTTTGAAATCATACCGTGATCTGCCATTGCGTATGGCTGAGTTTGGATCTTGCCACCGCAATGAACCATCAGGTTCATTACATGGTATTATGCGTGTTCGTGGCTTTACTCAAGATGACGCCCATATTTTCTGTACCGAAGATCAAATTCAACAAGAAGTGACATCTTGTATCAAGATGGTCTACGACACCTACACGACGTTCGGTTTTGATAACATCGTTGTTAAGCTGTCTACACGCCCAGAAAAACGTGTTGGTAGTGATGAAATTTGGGATAAATCGGAAGAAGCATTAAAGCTTTCACTGCAGGCAATGGATATCCCATTTGAAATTCAAGAAGGTGAAGGCGCATTCTACGGCCCTAAAATTGAATTTACTTTGCATGATTGCTTAGATCGTGCGTGGCAATGTGGTACAGTGCAGCTGGATTTCAATTTACCTGCTCGTCTAGGCGCGACATATGTTGGCGAAAGTAACGAGCGTCTTGTTCCGGTTATGATTCACCGTGCAATTTTGGGTTCACTTGAGCGCTTTATCGGTATCCTTATCGAAGAGTATGCAGGTTTCTTCCCTACGTGGTTAGCGCCGGAACAAGCGGTAATTATGAACATTACTGATAAACAGTCAGTTTACGCTCAGGAAGTAGCACAAAAACTACAAAAATGTGGAATTAGAGCCAAAGCAGACTTGAGAAATGAGAAGATTGGCTTTAAAATCCGCGAACACACTTTAAAGCGTGTACCGTATATGCTTGTTTGTGGTGACCAAGAGATGGAAGCCGGAGAGATCGCAGTACGTACCCGCAGGGGCAAGGACTTAGGTAAATTTAAATTGGATGACTTTATTGCGTATATCCAAGCCGAAGTTTCTAGCCGTAAGCTCAATCTGGAGGAATAAACTATTAAAGGCGGAAGACGTGGCCAACAGCCGGCCAAACCAAACCAGCACCGTTTAAACGGTGAAATTCGTGGCGTTCGTGAAGTTCGTTTAACTGGCGCAGATGGTGAATCCGTTGGTGTTGTATCAATCAACGAAGCATTAGAAGCTGCTGTAGAAGCTGGTATGGATCTTGTAGAGATCAGCCCTAACGCCGAGCCACCAGTTTGTCGTGTGATGGACTATGGCAAGTTCCTCTTTGAAAAGAGCAAGACTGCTAAAGAGCAGAAGAAGAAGAAGCAAAAACAGATCCAGATTAAGGAAATTAAATTCCGTCCTGGGACTGATATTGGAGACTATCAGGTAAAACTACGCAACCTGACCCGTTTCCTAGAAGAAGGCAACAAAGTGAAAGTTACTATTCGCTTCCGTGGCCGTGAGATGGCGCACCAAGACATCGGTGTCGATGTTCTTCATCGTTTGAAAGAGGATACTGCTGAAATTGCAGTAGTTGAGTCTTTCCCGAGTCGAATTGAAGCACGCCAGATGATCATGATGCTTGCCCCTAAAAAGAAGTAATTAACGGCTTACAAGTAATGAGACCTCGCCGTTGAAAGACGGTGGGGTGTTATTCGCCCTAATTACATGTTATTTAAACTACTACAATGCGGAGTTATTCATCATGCCTAAGATGAAAACCAACAAAGGTGCAGCTAAGCGTTTTAAGAAAACTGCTGGCGGTATTAAATTTAAGCACGCTACAAAACGTCATATCCTGACTAAGCGTACTACTAAGAACAAGCGTCAACTACGCCCTAACTCAATCCTTCCAAAATGTGAAGTGGCTGGTGTTATGCGCATGTTGCCATACGCTTAATTCTTTTTAGTTTATTTATCGTTTAGTTTAGGAGAAGCATAATGCCTCGCGTAAAACGTGGTGTACAAGCTCGTGCACGTCATAAGAAAGTTCTAAAACAAGCTAAAGGTTACTACGGAGCACGTTCACGTGTTTACCGCGTAGCTTTCCAAGCTGTAACCAAAGCTGGTCAATACGCTTACCGTGACCGTCGCACTAAAAAGCGTCAGTTCCGTCAGCTATGGATTGCGCGTATTAACGCAGCATCTCGTCAAAATGGTCTATCTTACAGCCGTTTCATTAACGGTCTTAAGAAAGCATCTATTGAGATCGATCGTAAGATCCTTGCTGATATCGCGGTATTCGACAAAGCTGCATTTGCAGTGCTTGTTGAAAAAGCAAAAACTGCTCTTTAATTTAGCAGTGAAGGTTTAAAGAAAAGGAGGGCAAGTATGCTCTCCTTTTTTATTACGCTTATTTATAAGCGCGACAGTGGGCTTAATACACCGCTGGCGCCTCTATCCAGTACGTGAGTGTAAATCTGAGTTGTTTTTACATCACTATGCCCTAATTGTTCTTGTACTGTTCTGATGTCCGCTCCCGCTTCTAGCAAGTGTGTCGCAAAGCTATGCCTTAGCGTATGGCATGAAACTGACTTTTGTATCTCAGCATCATGAGCGGTTTTCCGAACTGCTCGCTGCAATGCCGACTCATTAATATGGTGCCTTCGTTTCAACCCACTATTCTCATCTAAGGTAAGTAAATTAGATGGAAACAAGTAGTGCCAATTAAACTCATAAGGAGCTGAAGGATATTTTTCTCTCAACGCATTGGGTAACCAGACTCCTCCATAACCTTTGGTTTGCATATCTTTATCATAGTAACGCTTAGCTAATGCTTGTTGCTCAGCTAGCTGTGGATAAAGCTCCTTAGCAAGTGTGACGGTGCGGTTTTTTCCTCCTTTTCCTTGCCATACCCGAACCGCACCATAATCTAAATCAATGTCCTGTATTCGGAGTCTGACACATTCCATCAGCCGCAGCCCTGATCCGTATAAGAGCATAATTTGCAATTGATATCGTGGCTCAATATGTTCTAAAAACCGCTTAATTTCAGTTCTTGTCATCACTACTGGTAATTTTTGAGCAAGTTGAGATTTCTTGAAATTCATGCTAATTGATAGCGGTTCTTTAATGATTTCACGGTACAGAAAATGGAGAGAGTTAAGCGCCAACGCTTGTGTTTTAGCGGCTACTTTCCCATGAACAGCTAAGTCAGTCAAAAACATCTCAACTTCTTTACTACCCATTCTCATTGGATGTGTTTTGTTATTGAAGTAGATGAATCGTGTTATCCAGTGCAAATATGCCTCTATAGTTTTTTTTGCATAGTGTCGCGCTTGCATATACTCTTTAATGCTTAAAATAAATTGTGATTTCATATTATTTCCAATAAAACTGCCTGTTTTTATA
>NZ_CAWNTB010000014.1:0-11303 GCF_963877065.1 Vibrio sp. V01_P9A10T6 | reverse complement strand
ACTCTGGAGGTTCTGTACAACACTCCATTATTTCTTCAAACGTCAGAATTGATGATGGTGCAACAGTGGTCGATAGCATTTTATTTGATGATGTTGAAGTCGGCGCAGGGTGTCAGCTCATGAGATGTATTATTGATAAACATGTAAAAATCCCTCCACATACTCAAATTGGCTTAAACCCAGTTGAAGATGCCCAGCGTTTCCGTATTTCAGAAAATGGCATTGTTGTGGTACCCGAAAGTTATCAATTCTAAACCTATATTTTTTTGCCCACTCAATTTATCCCTCATTAAAATGAAGCCTTAGCACACGCTAAGGCTTCTTACTTTACACTGAGTTCAAAACATACCGATTAATCACGCTCGGTTATGGGCACGTTGTTGCATCCCAAAACCAATTTGACTGAGTCGGTGACTCCCAAACGCCAGGGTTGTTTTTGGCAATAAAACATTTCCCGTTGTAAGTCACAACATCGCCAGTTTTCACCTGTGTAGATCCGGGAACCCAAGTAATGACATTGCTAGGATTCGAGGTACCACCGGTATCGCCACCGCCAGTATCTCCACCGTCACTGCCACCAGAAGATAGGTCAGCAAGTGGAAGATCCGGTTGTTCAAACTTGAAGGCGTAATCGACACCATTAATGTTTACGCTGTAATTTGCAGGCCCAGAAATAGGCAGATAGTAAACCATATCCAACTCATACACGCCGCCTGCGGGCAGAGCTTTCCAATTAGGTAAACTAAACGCTACGCGGTGCATGACACCGTCTAAGCCACCGACGTTGTTGGCGCGAGTATGGCCAGAAGCAATCACCTTCAAACCACCACCAGATTGGTCTTTAGCATTATCAGGTGCAGATACGGGGATATCAAACTGGAACTCAGTACCACCTGGGATCTCTTGACCTGTGTTGTTAGTAAAGCTGATTTTCGGATTGATTGGGTAGTTTTGATCACCCACCTTAAATCCACCAACGGAGACCGCGATGTCTACAGTTTCACTGGCAATCGTTCCTGTTGCAAGCGTGTTACCATAAGGCGTTGCCGACTTAAACTTGTCATAAATTGCTTTCGTCATGGTATTACCCATGTGGTATTCGCCATTTCCGCTTGCACAAGCTTGCTCTGTTGAATCCACTTGAGTGCGTTGACCATTAGCGTCCAAGACATAACAGTTATAATCGCCCGCTAACTCCCAAAACATGATGCCGCCGATCTCTTTATCGATGACATAATCGGCTTTGGTGTTGATAGACTCTTTATCTTCAGTAGATAAGAACACCCCTTTATCGGCATTCCACAGCCAAGGCGCGACGGCAACGCTGTCATAGTGACGTTGGTAAAGACCGACAAGTTGATCGGCAGGCTCATTCACTGGATCAAGGTTATAAGCTTGGGCGTAAGAGCCCCAAATCCCCTTCTCTAGGTTTTTGGCATGCCACATTGGGTTTGAACCTGCGCCCATCTCGTTTCCTTTCGGATCGGTGTCGTGCCACATGTTGTCAATACCCACCGCGCCGTGGCCACAGTTGTTTTTCTCACCCTCACCAGTGCCCGGAGCACATTCAGCTTGGTTAGGTAATGCCGCTCGCCCCCATAAACCATTCTCTCCACCCGTGACACCTTGCCAGCCGCGCGTGTAGTAAGGAACGCCGATGTTGATACGCCCTGCGGGCATAGAACCACGGAAATAATGATAAGCCCAGTCAGTGTTGAGGTAACCAATACCACCGTATTGAGCCGTACCATATACGTTCCACTGTGCTAACTCTGAATCTTTACCAGTGTCATACAAAGCCGCGTTGTGACCCACGTGATCATTCCATGCGCCGTGTAAGTCATAAGACATGATGTTCACATAATCAAGATACTGAGTGACATCAAACGTCTCCATACCACGCAATAGATAACCAGAAGACGGTGCTGCAATCGTCAGCATGTAATGGTGGCCATCTTGTGCCGATGCTTGATCAAGCTTCTGACGTAGTACCTTCATTAACTCTTGGTACGACGCCCATAAATAAGCACGGCGAGGTTCCATAATCGCTTTATCATCTGGATTACCTGCGCC
Source organism: Vibrio sp. V01_P9A10T6 (assembly GCF_963877065.1). Taxonomy (NCBI): domain Bacteria; kingdom Pseudomonadati; phylum Pseudomonadota; class Gammaproteobacteria; order Vibrionales; family Vibrionaceae; genus Vibrio; species Vibrio sp. V01_P9A10T6. The sequence goes on along the minus strand of NZ_CAWNTB010000014.1, from coordinate 9,230 downwards.
CGCCATTGAGGTTGGATATTCATAGTCGATATCGACACCATCGAATTGATATTTACGAATCATTTCAACAGCCGATGTTGCAAATTTTTCAATACCCGCGTGGTTGATAGAGCCATCCGCGTTGGTTGTCATCGTATAAAAACCACCATCGGCGACACGGTTGCCTGCCGTATCAAAGTGCCCGCCAGTTTCAGCCCAGCCTCCGATAGAAATTAAGGTCTTAACATCAAATTTTTTCTTCGCTGTTGCCAACGCACCAAAATGACCTTTAAAGCCTAATGCAGGATCAATCTCAACCCCTGGCCACTCTTTGCCCACTGCCGCATTATTGGGATCGTTCACATCGCCTACATTCACTTTGCCATCGGAACCTATGCTGACGAAGGCATAGTTAATGTGCGTGAGCTGCTCCCACGGGATGTCTTTTACAAGGTAAGCCGATTGCGGATCATCACCCGCACGCCAACTGGTGAAATAACCGATCACACGACGTGGATGATCCGCGCCCATGATCTCACGACCTTCCGCATCGTAAACAGTGCAATAAGGTACATTCACACCTTCGGTTTGATATAAACCATCAGGACGACAATTATTAGCTATTGGCGCGCCACTGACTGTTAAAGTCGCTAACGTGGAATCTGTCGTCACACCAAGGTTATCAGTGGCGCGTGCAAACACCGCCAAGTTACCCGCTTTTGTCGCAGTGTATTCTAAGGTATACGGAGCACTAACAGCCGTTCCAACCAGCGTTCCCGCAACAAAGAAATCAACTTTATCGACGCTTCCATCAGTATCAGCAGCGTTTGCGGTTAAGGTGACTAAAGCCCCCACATCAACGGAAGCCGCAGAAAGCGTAATATCAACGGTTGGAGCCTGGTTGCCTGGTTGTTGTGCCTCTTTCACCGTTAAGGTCGTTGCACTTTTCACGCTGGCATCACCTTTATCATCGATGGCTACAACACTGAATTCATGCTGACCAGCGGTTGCGACCCACGTGGCTTTATAAGGTGCCGTGGTGACTATACCCACAATTGCACCATCGACAGAAAACTCGACTCGAGCAACGCTGCCGTCACTATCGGTTGCGTTCGCACTTAATATTACGGTATCACCGACAGCAATCACATCTGCTGCGGAAGGTGAAGAGAGATTCGCGGTGGGTAGCTGGTTCTCACCACCGGAAGTGGCGCAAACATCCAACACTTTCCACTGGGCATAATCACCGGAAAAGTTGGCTGGATCGTTACCTTGAGTCCAATAGTTAGCTTGGTAGGCGGTACCACTGTGCTGAACCTTGTTACCGCCAGTATAAACTTTTGACGATTCCCAAGGGCTTAGTGTCGTGCAATCAACGGCTGCATAGCTGTTAAAAGCCATCAAGCAAGAGGCCGTTAAAGTGCTCAGTGTAAAAACACCCTTTGCCACTGTCCTGTTGTTTAAATGCATAGCTGCTCATTCCTTAAGTTATTGTTTCACTATAAAAAGCCTCGTATCAAGAAGAAACCAGACTTTAATTCTCACGTGAAACAACTGTAGGACAGAGCGATAAATAAGCACCTCAATTTGTTCAAATATCAAAAATCACTCGCAACAAGTTGCACTATTTCTGCAAAAGAGACATCGTTATTTTGCATCAACAACTAATTATTGGTTAATTTTCCGATTCTAAAAAAAGCGCCGAAATCAGAACAATATACGGACTGCCTGCCGGTTATTTAACTTACACACTATCAAAAAGAGCAAAAAATATGCAACAACACTAATTGTTACAAAAATGTAGAGTTTAACTTTATGCGCTATTTCTAACGCTGTACTCCTCTTGGGGTTTCATTAAAATGTCGCTTATATTCTCGACTAAACTGAGATGCGCTGGCATAACCAACTAAACGAGCGGCATCGTTCACACGCTTGCCTTCCACACGAATCAACTCTTTCGCTCTGTTAAGCCTGACTTTTTTTAAATACTGTAAAGGAGATTCTAACGTCACCAGCCTAAAGGCGTGGTGAAACGCCGAAACACTCATGTTGGCTTCTTCGGCGAGTAACTGAACGGTAATGGACTGATCATATTCTTGATGTACTTTACTCAACGCTTTGGCTATCCGGGCGTAGTGTCCTTCTTGATGAGCGAGATCAAAAAGCACATAACCGTGCTCGCTGGTTAATGCCCGAAACACAATCTCCTCGACTAAGCTTTCGCCAAGCACTTTAGCTTCAAGATCATCAACCAATGCAGACATCAAACGAATCGCACTTGCTTGCATCTTTGCGCCCATTTCTACTGATTTCAGCCCGCATTTTGATTTGTCTATGCAATCAGATAAAAAACCAGCAGCCTCAAGTCGATCAACCTGTTTAAGGAGAAGTGAGTGATCGATATTAATAGTCAAGCCCAATAACGGTTCACTTTCAGACGCAAAAGCTTCGCACTCAAGTGGTAAAGGTACCCCAACAACCAAGTAATCATTAGGGCCATAATTTACGGGTTGGCTACCAATATGAATGCGTTTATGTCCTTGCCCCAATAATATGATACCGGATTGATACACAAGGGGTTGTCTACCATTACCGCGGCTGCTGCGATAAAACAATACGCTCGGCACTGCCGTTTGGTGAATACCTTCCAAATGATCTAAAGATTGTTTTTCAATGTATTGCTGCATCAGTTGCGCCAGTTTACTCATAATGCCCCCTTATCAAAACTGAAGGAAGAATACGACAATTAGAGAATTAGGCAATTAATTTCGAGAAATTGGTCTATATTGACTGGATAATTAATACTAATATGCACATCGTAAAACACTGCCTTGGAGGCGCCGCCTCCTTTTCTATAAGCAAAGGTGAGAATAATGAAATTTACTTATGTTAACCCTACTCTAATTCACTTCGGCCAAGGCCAAATCTCGGCGATCAGTCAGGCGATTCCAACTGACCAAAAAGTACTGGTGATCTACGGTGGCGGTTCGATCAAAAAAAATGGTGTTTATGATCAAGTCGTGAGCGCACTCACTGAGCACCAATGGGTCGAGTTTTCAGGTGTAGAAGCAAACCCAACCAAAGAAACCTTAGATAAAGCAGTTGCTATCGTCAAAAAACAGGACATCGACTTTATTCTTGCCGTTGGTGGTGGTTCGGTTATCGATGGTTCAAAATACGTTGCCGCGGCGGCTAAGTATGATGGGGATGGCTGGGACATCATGGTGGGTAAACATCAAGTTACTGAAGCTACGCCCATCGGTGCAATTCTGACTCTGCCAGCAACCGGCTCTGAATCCAACATGGGCGCAGTAATTACCAAAGCACAAACACAAGACAAACTGGCCTTTATGGCTCCAGCGGTACAGCCTAAGTTCGCAGTGCTTGATCCAGACGTAATGAAATCACTGCCTGAGCGCCAGTTGATCAACGGTATTGTTGATGCTTGGGTACACGTCTGTGAGCAATATTTAACCTTGCCGACCAATGCGATGGTTCAAGACGGCTATGCCGAAACTTTACTTAAAAACTTGCTGGTATTGGGTCAGCAATATGACCAGCGTGACAATGATGGATGGCGAGCAAACCTTATGTGGACAGCGAACCAAGCATTAAATGGCCTGATCGGGACTGGCGTTCCACAAGATTGGGCGACTCATATGATTGGTCACGAGTTCACCGCATTATGGCATGTTGATCACGCCCGTTCGTTGGCGATTGTGCAACCTTCCCTGCTGCGCAATCAACTTGAGAACAAACGCGCTAAACTTGAGCAAATGGGCAAAAATGTCTTTGGGCTTAATCAAACTAGCGATCTTGCCTTACGCACAATCGATGCGATTGAAGCCTTCTACCACAGCTTGAATGTTCCAACTCAATTTGCGGATCATAATAGCAGTAAGCAAGCGGCCATAGACGCAGTTATCGCTCAACTGAACGCACATGGAATGCTTGTTTTGGGTGAACAGCAAACCATCACGCTTGAAAAATCGCGTGAAATTTTGGAACAAGCTATCATTTAGCCTCATTTTTTAGACGAGTGAATAGTGATTTCCACATTCCAATAGCATAGATTCAGCTACATCAAGCAGCGCAATTGGGCGCTGCTTTTTTTGTATTGGATACTTTATGTAGCGGCTTTTCATTACCATGCCAGCATTATCAAACTGATCCACCACCTAAAATTGAAAAACTAATAACGACTTTTAAAGTCATCCTTTTCTAAACCATGTTTTTTCATTCGTAAGTAGAGCTTTTTACGCGGTACTTGCAGATAATTTGCGGCATCAGCGACGCGACCAGAATGGAGAAATAATGCATCTTCAATAATTTGCTTTTCGTAATCATCCACCAATTCATCAAGCGGTGATAAAAGATCAGACTGATTATACAAACGCTCTTTTCCCGTCAGTTTTACAATACCTATCGCATATAATTCGGCTACATTTCTCAGCTCTCGTACATTTCCCGGCCATTGATGTGCACGCAGTAGCGACAAATAACTCAGTTCTACCGCTGGCAAAGGTTTCGCCAATTTATTACAACTCTGCTTGAGAAAATAATGGAACAAAGTAGCGATATCATCGGGACGATGTCGAAGTACAGGCACCTCTATCACGCCTTGGTTTAGCAAATAATAGAGTTCTGGCTGCAACCGATTAGCCGTAATTAAGGCCTCAGGTTCCGTACCTAAAATAGCAATAACGCGCGTTCGAGCTTTGCTTAGGCGTTCTTGGTTAAGCATCCTCTGAGTCAAATAACGCTGCAATTCTTCAGAAAGTAATTCGATGTGGTCTATTAGCAATGTACCGTTTTCACTTGCTTCTAATTTTTGTTCAATCTGTGCGAGCGTGGTCGCTGATGAAACGGTTAATTCCACCAGCGATGAAGCATGATTACCCTGTGTCAGTTGGTGGATGAGATATGCAATAGTATGCCGCCCAACACCCGATTCTCCACAAATAACAACATGACTGTTGAGCATTGAATACTGAGCAACATGGTGGCGAATTTGCCCCATTTGAGCGGATTTTCCGATGAGTTCGCATTTGATTGAGTTGGCCATAGCCGTTTTTTGTTGTACAAAATGACGACGAATATCGAGATTTTTCTTCACTAAGCTCAATAACTCCGCAGGATTGATTGGCTTTTCAAGAAAATCGCATGCCCCTATTTTGACCGCCTCTACCGCCATAGGAATGTCTCCGTGGCCAGTAATGACAATCACAGGAATATGCTCATCAATCGATTTAATCGCTTTAAGCAATTCAATGCCGTTCATTTGTGGCATATAGACATCAAGCAATATCACTCCAGCCCAATCAGAATGGATAAACTCACACGCTTTGGTGGGGTTAAGAAGTGCTTTTGATGGCAAATTAGCTATCGACATAAGATGAGAATATGAGTCAAGGACATCTTGGTCATCATCAATCAATAAAACAGAATAATTATGATTCATAAGGCAACTCCAGCACGACCATTGCACCTCGGCTGACTGTCGAGGCAAGATAAATTTGACCCTTTATTTTTCCTATGAGCGAGCGGCAAATATTCAGCCCTAAGCCCAACCCTACTTCTTTGGTCGTGGTAAAGGGCGTAAAGAGTTTTTCAACGACATCATGAGCAAATCCAGCCCCTGAATCGCATACTGCAACAACGTGATGCGTTGGCGTACTCGACAGCAATATCACGTCAACTTTTTTGTGCTCACATCCCACAACCGCTTCACAGCCATTTACCAACAAATTAATCAATACCTGTTCCAAGCCGATTTGATCTGCAATGACTTGAATTGGTTGATGAATATGGCTTTGCAATACTATCTGTTGACGTTTCGCTTTCGTTTCAACCAACAACATAGCCTGACCGATAACGTCAGTAATCAAGACAGGGGTAAGGGTTTCATCACTGCTACTTTTACGAGAAAAATGACGTAACCCATTGATGATTTTGCCCATTCGCTCTGTTAAATGTTCAATATGATCGATGGAATGTCTGATTTGCTCTGTTTTCTTCTGCTCTAAAGCAAGGTTTACGCTATAGAGATAAGTCGACATTGCGCTTAATGGTTGATTCAATTCGTGCGCTAAACTGGTCATCGTTTGCCCGACCACCGCCATTTTAGCGGCTTGTACTAACTCACTTTGTGTTTTTTTAAGATGGTTTTCGGTCCGGTGGTGCTGCTCAATTTCAGCGAGTAACTGATGATTTTTTTCACGTAATGAATGAGTTTTTGCTCGAACTCGCTCTTCTAATAATCGATTAGCGTGCTCTTGATCGGTAACATCCGTAATCGTGATGATAACTTTATCGCTTAAACCGTGGGTATACTTACGTAAATACAAGCGCAAGTAATAAGGTTTATCCACATCGCCTAACGATAGCGTAATGACATCTGCACCATTTTCGATCAACTTAGCCTCTGGGTTAAACAGTGCTTGCAACTGCGATTGAGTTGACGTTGAAAAACAGAGCCAAAAGGCTTTCGGGTCCTCATTCTGGTCTATATTCAAGCGAACACGAGCGCTTAAGTTAGCCGATTCAATATAACCATCCAAATCACAAGTGATTAAACTCGCTTGCGTATTGTTAATCAAACTCAGTGCGTTGGTTCGATCCATTTCCTCCACTTTTTTACCATACTGAACCAATTTTTCACTGATCCGGCCAATTTCATCTCTGCCGTCTACCACAATAGGGTGTGAAAGATCGTTATGAATGATGGCATCTAAACTGTCGCTAAGGCGGTTAAGTCGGCCCACAATCCGACGATTGATGAAATAGTAAGTCAAAAACAAACTGATAATGATCGATAAGCTAAAGCAGACAAACAGAATACGGTTACCATGAGAAACCAGTTCCGTGGTCTCTTTTTTCGCTTGAACAAACGACTCATCGGCGTTGGCTACCAACATCGCAATATCAGTATGTTGGTGGAGAAGCTGTTGCTGAACTTCAGCTCGAATATCATCAAGCTGGGCATTTAAACGCACCATAGAACGTAAGTTTTGATGGAAAGAGCCATTCAAACTCAATACATCCATTAGCTCACTGAGTAATTGTTGATAGGCGATGGTTGCAGGTTGTGAAAAAATCGGCGCACTCTGTGCGTACAGTTCTTCAAGGCGGAACTGTAGTACTTTCATGCCATTATTCACTTGGCTAATATGCTTAGATTGGATGAGCTCTTTTGCGAACATAAACGTTTGAGCCTCACCATCTAGGATAGACTGGACAGCCCCTAAACTCGCAAACAGCATGTCGCTTTCATTACCTTTCATTTTACGCTCTAGCTGCCACTGTATTTCTTGGCGCAGCGGAGTCAACTCAGAACCAATATCTTGATGTAGCCATTGGATCTGCTCTTGAAGTAACTCAATTTGACGACTTTGATCAATCCGTTGCCCGACCAGAAGACCAAATTGCTCACTAAGATTACGTAGCCGTTGATACCCAGCAAGCAGCCGTTGCTGCTCGTTGTTCAATTCAATCTCGCTTAATATTTTGCTGATCGTCGTTAAATTGTTATCCAAACGTTGCCGTTGCTCATCCAACTCAACTTTGTTACGCGTATTTGAGATGATTTCGATCCGTCTTTTAATTTCCGAACTACTGCTTTCGAGCAGATAACTGGCATTATATTTAGGAACACTTTTATCAAGCAGCTCGCTCACTTGATTATCTAAACTATTCCATGTTCCCCATGCGACGATGCTGACAATCGTCAACAGCAAGGTACTACAAGCAAAGGCCAAAACCAGTCTCGCGCCAATCGTGTTGTATTTCGGAAAAATCATGGCGTATCGACCCGGTCCAAGTTTTTTAGATCGGACAAAGCTTCTTCTAAGGTTAATGCCAACTGCATCTTCCAACGATGCGTCAGCTCCGCTACTTGCATAGAAATGGCGGCGGAGTGTGTCTCATACTGCACATCATCAACACTGATTTTTTGCCATGACTGATATACCACGGCTAACTCTGTTTCGGTCACAGGTAAAGAGAACACTCGAGTTTCAATATTTTCAATGAGCTTCAGAGCGAGTTCATTGTGTGCGTACTTGGTTTTAGCATGATTGATTGCGAGCCAAGTGTCTTTTAACTGAGGTAAGCGTTTGGTAATCGCAATTTCAAACAATAAGTTAACTAACTCCTCACGATGTGTAATGGATGCCATGGACAACTGTGTATATGCCTCATTAAACAGGGATTTATCGTTTATCGCATGTTTAGAAAAATCATTGCTATCCATATTCGTTTGTACCGCTTTTGACATCAATAAATCGATGAATGCCTTCGCATATTGATCATTTTCACGCAGGCTCACTTGGGCGACGTATGTGGGCATTAGGGTAAAACTTTCATCGTAGCGAAATTGAACGTGCTCAAATTTTCGTTCTAATATGCTGGCATAGCTATCAATCGTTGGGCCTATCCCAAATTGCCCTTTGGCTACATAATCACTCACACCAAAACTGCGTGAGGAAATTGTCCCTAAATTTGCCCCCACGTTCAGTAAAATCCGCCACCCTTGTTGCCAACCATATTTAGCAAGAATGCTCTCGACCATTAACTGAGTAGTACCCGAACGTGTTGGGGTACTCATCGTGATGTGGTCAAAGTAGATAAAATTAGCCAGATCGGTGAACGACGTAGGCGTCGGTAAATGATGTAAGCTGAGATAGTCACGATTCCATACCAAACCAGCGCCAGAATAGCCTATCGTCACGACTTTATCAGTTGGCGGTAACATGTAGGGTTTTAACCATTCTGGTGGTTGCAAATGGGCAGGTAAGGTTGCGAGCTTATTGCTATTTGCTAAATGCTGCATTAAAAAAGGCGATGAGCTCAGCACTACATCAATATTCTGGATATAGCTTTTATTAAGCAGTTGAATACTCGATTGTGCTCTACGGTGGACAACTTGCACATCAACCCCTTGATACTGTTTGCTGAACTCTTCAATAAGAGGTAGCAAGGGTTCACGTGAAAATGTGGTCAGTATGACTAACTCATTCTCTTTTGCATAAGCGGTATTGATAGCCGCCGCTATCGATCCTAGTAGCACCATCCATTTGCACCAGCGTAATAAGGTACAAGAACGGGAAACCGCTTTTAAATCACAAAACCCTAAAAATTGTGCGTTCACTCAAAACTCTACCGTTTAGCTAAAAATAAATTATTAAACATTTGTGTCAGTTATGACGCAAAACAGCGTATTACAATTTCAATTTTATCAGCAAAACATAATT
>NZ_CAWNTB010000013.1:0-11561 GCF_963877065.1 Vibrio sp. V01_P9A10T6 | reverse complement strand
GTGCTTGATATTGAGCTGATCGCCTAGGATCAAGCGTAAGGTTTTGTACGTTTGCATGCTGTATACCGTTGAGATTGGTTATCGAACATCTTCTACGTTCCAATCAAAAAATCGATCATTGTTGCCGAATAACAAGCGCTGTCTTTCTGTTGCGCTTTGAGAGCCAATTAAGAACAAACAAGAGCGATAACGTGAATGTGAGTAGGCTAACATCAATTGAGCGGCTTTATTGCCGAAGGATGAATGATCATTTCCTCTAAACCGCCGCCGTTATGTACTTGAGTGAACCCTTGCTCGAGTAAATAGGCCATGGCTTGGCCCGATCGATTGCCGCTGCGGCAGTAAACCACAATCGGTTGTTGTTTATCGATGTGAGAAAAAGCACGGCTAACAGTATCAAGTGGGTAGTTTAATGCACCTTCAATATGGCCAGCTGCGAATTCTGCTGCGGTTCGAACATCGACTAAAAGCGCGCCATTTTCAATCCATTGCCATGCTATCGTTGAGCGCTCTGATGCCAATGCATCTGAGGTATTGGAGATCAGGCCTACACACAATAACGCTTTGGTCATCAGTGACTTTAACATGTTAGTTTCCTTCTTTTGGCTTAAAAATTAGCCTTCAAATGTGAATGGCGTTAATCAAGGGATTTCTTAAATCTCAACGACGCGACGATAATCCCACCGACGGTAAAGCTCAACATCCATAATGCATCTCGCCATAGATCCATGAGGTTAGCACCGCGCAACACAATCCCGCGGATCATGCGCATAAAGTGAGTCGCAGGCAACGCTTCAGAAATCCACTGCGCTGCGACTGGCATGCCTTCGTAGGGAAACATAAATCCAGAAAGTAAAATCGAAGGCAGTAAAATAAAAACAGTCATTTGCATGGCTTGCAGTTGAGTGGAAGCAATGGTTGAAATCACCAAACCTAAGGTCAAACTGGCGGCGATAAACAGCAAAGTACCGAAGAGAATTTGGCTGATCGCACCATTAATGGGCACGTCAAAAATAAAATGCCCTAAGCCCAAGATGATGAAGACCTGAATTAATCCGACAAAGATATAGGGCACAATTTTGGCGACCATAAGCTCAATAGAGTGAATTGGCGTTGTGATCAGCAGTTCTAAATTGCCGCGCTCTTTTTCTCGCACAATCGCGGCACTGGTGAAGAGGATCATCGTCATGGTTAAAATGACCCCCAGTAAACCGGGTACGATATTGACCGCAGAGCGGCGAGTGGGGTTATAAAACAGCGTGACTTCAAAGGTTTTGACGGTAGCTGGACGAATGTCAAAATCAAAATCGGTCAGCGGCATGGATTGCAGACCTAAAATGGAGGCACTGATCATCGTATCGGAGCCATCAACAATCCACTGACCTAACACGCGTTTTTGCACCGCGCGCTGGGTGAGATCTTTTGGCAGGATCAGCGCTGCTCTCACGTTACCTTGTTCAATCGCATGTTCAGCTTGCTCTGCTGTGGCAAAAGTGTGTTTGACGCTCACAACCTGTGTGGCTTTGACTGACTCTACAATTAACCGTCCGAGGGTACTTTCACTTTGATCAACGATGGCGATCGGAATATTGCGTACGTCAGTATTGATGGCAAAGCCAAATAGCAACAGCTGGATCAGTGGGATCATCACTACCATGCCAAACGTAATTCTGTCTCGCGAGAGTTGGCGTATCTCTTTCACCATCACCGCTTTCATTCGAAACAGTGCTTTCATTGACGCCCCTTGCCAGTCACAGTGACAAAGACATCTTCCAAACTTGGGCGAGCTAGATTCATCTCAGCTTCAGCCAGTTCAGGGAAGGTTGTTTTTAGCCACGCGATAGGTTGTGTGACTTGTTGATGAATAAGGATCCGCAAGCGGATGCCAAGTTGCGCAGCAGAGCGAACCTCCGCCCGAGCCATGACTTTTTCTTTTAATTGGCGCAAATTATGGGCTCGGACTTCGACAATGTTGACGCCCATCGTGTTCATTAAGGTTTCTGGCTCACCATCTGCACGAATTAAACCCGATTCCATGATGGCTAAACGGTGGCAGCGTTCCGCTTCATCCATGTAGTGAGTGGTGATCAAAATGGTGGTGCCTTGGTCTGAAAGATCGAACAATTGTTCCCAAAATTCCCGTCTATTTTCAGGATCGACCGCTGACGTTGGTTCATCCAAAAACAGCAGTTCAGGTTTATGCATCGTGGCGGCTGCTAGTGACAAGCGCTGCTTTTGACCGCCACTCATCCCACTTACGCGTTGTTTTCGGCGCTGATCAAGCCCATAAGTGCACAACTGTTCATTGAGTCGTTGTGCCAATGCTTTGCGCGGCATACCAAAAATTTGTCCAATAAATTGTAGGTTTTCCTCTACGGTTAAATCATCGTATAACGAAAATTTTTGTGTCATATAACCAATTTTTAGGCGCAATTGCTCGGATTGTTTTGGGATCGCTAACCCCAGCACATCAACACTGCCGGAGGTAGGGCTTAATAAACCCGTGAGTACGCGAATTGTGGTCGATTTGCCACAACCATTTGGGCCGAGAAAACCGTAAATGGTTCCTTTGGGGACACTCAGATTGATGCCTTCAATCGCAGTGAAATCCCCAAATTTTTTGACCACATTACGGGCGTGAATGGCGAGTTCAGTCACTATTTTTGCCTCGCTAAATCGACTTGCGCCGGAATGCCAGAAGGGAGCGATTGCGCGGATTCGGGCAGATCCACTTCGGCTAGATACATTAAGCGGGCGCGTTCATTTTCGGTCAGTGCGTAGTAAGGCGTGAAAGAGGGTTCCGTTGCCACCCAACGCACAGTGCCTTGCAGCGGCTCTTTTATACCGTCGATATGCACTGGAAACTGTGCGCCCGGCACGACCGCTAAACGATGTGGTGCGGGAACGTAGACGCGAGCATAAGGGATGCGGCTGGCTTGGATGATAGCGACAATGCCGTTGTTTGGGACGCGCTCACCCAAGTTGTATGGGAGGTTATCCAAAATTCCATCGCGGGTTGCGACAATGGTTAACTCGTCGAGCTTTTGCTGTTGCAGTGAGACGTCGGCTTTGGCGGCGGTCAGCGCCGCTTGCGCTTGTTCAATATCTTCAGGGCGAGTGCCAGCGGTGAGCTTAGCAAACTCTTCTTTTGCAGAATCGAGTTCGGCGCGAGCGGCATCACGCGTGGCGGTGGCGCTGTCTTTTTCTGATTGGCTGAGGAGCTTTTTACCAACCAGTTCTTCCACACGTTTGAAGTTTTGCAACGCCTCTGTCAGTTTGGCTTGCGCGCGATTGACTTTGGCTTGTGCGGCCGCCGTGTCTTCTTGGCGTTCACCATTGCTCAGTTTGAGCAAATACGCTTGCGCTTTGGCCGCCTCTGCGAGTGCATGGGCCAGCACCGCCTGCTGATTTCTGGTATCCAGTCGAACCAATATTTCGCCAGCATGCACTGCGCTGCCTTCCGCGACAGGAAGCGCGCGAATGATCTCATTGGCGGTGGCGGAAAAAGTGATGCGGTCTCGTTCTAAAGTGCCCAATGCTTGCGCGCTATTTTCCGGCGAGCAAGCATTGAGAGTTGACAGTAAAAGAGAGATAAAGGCAATGCGATGTTTCATGCTCATGGCGAGAGGCTCGGTTAACTTATTGTCTTCATACTAGAAGTTTACCGCCAGTGCCTCAAGTTACATGATTCATCAAAAGTAGAGGATGTGATTAGCCCCACTTTAATATCGGCCATTGTTGGGGCTGCGCGTATTGGATGAGGCGCGTGCATGGGTTGACCAAATAGGTAAAATCGGCATGTAGACACAAAGGTAAATCATTGATCGAGTCAGTGAAAAAATGCACTTGACCCACGTATTGTGGGCGCTCAGCTAGCCATTCATTTAAGCGAGTGACTTTACCGTCTCGGTAGGTGGGTGTTCCCAAAATATGCGTGGTGTAATGGTTGTTCTCTATGACCATATCGATACCCATCGCCTCTGCAACGCCGATTTTACGGGCGACAGCTTTAACCAAAAAACTGACCGACGCAGAAATAATGAGCATTTGGATACGCTCGTCCGTTAACTGTTTAATGAGTGCTTTGGCTTGAGGAAATAGCCTAGGTACGATGCGTGTAGTGACACAATCGTCCGCCAAGCGCTGGACTTGCTCTGTGGGCAGGGTGAGCAAAGGTTGCATCGCAAAATCGAGGTAATCTTCCATGTCCATTTCACCGCTGGCATAGCGTGACATGATCAGCCTATCCTGCGCGACAAAATCAGGGTCGCTCGCTATGCCCTTATCGGCCAAATATTCGCTCCAAATCATTGCGCAGTCGCCGTCAATCAATGTGTCGTCCATATCAAAAACGTATAGAGGTGTCGGCATCTATTTAGGCTCTCACAGGTTGTATTTCGTTAAGGTTAAACAGCAACTCTAGCTGGCTGCCAGTGGCAAATAATCGCTCTGACGAACGATTGAGTAAATCGACCGTGAGCTCGCAGCCTCGCACATCCACATGGTAGCGAATCACATTACCCAGTAATTGGTGATGCTTGATGGTGCCATGTTGCGGCGCAGAAACATGGGCACCATAGCTCCGCCCAGCTTCCTTGACGTAGATGGATTCGGGGCGAATAGCCACTTTCCAAGCCGTGTCTATGTTAAACAACTGCTTGGCGGTGGCCGCCTCTACTAAATTGTAATGGCCCATAAAACCAGCCACAAACTCATTGGCTGGCTGAGTATAAATGCTTTCTGGGGAGCCTTGCTGAACGATTTCACCTTGGTGCATTAAAAAAATACGATCAGAGAGAATCATCGCCTCTTCTTGATCATGGGTTACAAATACGGTGGTGAGATTGAGCTCTTTTTGAATATCACGGATCTGCTGGCGTAAATGTTTGCGAATTTTGGCATCCAGTGCTGAAAGGGGTTCATCAAGTAGCAAAATACGCGGTTTGACCACTAAGGCGCGAGCTAAAGCGACGCGTTGGCGCTGTCCACCCGAGAGCTGGTTGGGATAGTGTTTTTCTTTCCCTATCAGCGAAACCAGTTCGACCACTTTTTGTACTTCGCGCGCGATGTAAGCTCTGTCTTGCCCTTGCATTTTGAGGCCAAAAGCGATGTTTTCAGCCACCGTCATATTCGGAAACAGAGCGTAGGATTGAAACACCATGCCAATGCCGCGTTGCTGTGGTGTTTGGTTAGTGATGTTTTCACCGTTGACCCAAATTTCGCCGTCATCGACGGGATTTAAGCCAGCCAAACTGCGTAATAAGGTCGATTTCCCGCAGCCGCTCGGGCCAAGTAGCGTGACAAATTCCCCTTGCTCAATGGAAAATTCAATCCCTTCAAAAACGGTATTGTTGCCAAAACGTTTGGTGAGGTTGGCGACGTGGACGTAATCAGAGCGAGAGGTTATGTGGGTCGTGGAATTCATTGAGTGGATCCTCGGCTAAAACGACTGGCGAGCCAAGTCAGTAAAAAGATAAATAGGAAGTAAGTCATCACTAACGCGGAGGTGAAGTGACCACTAGTCTGACGCATGTTGTAGAGATAAATCTGCAAGGTTTCATAGCGCGTGCCGACCAGAATGTTCGCAAATACAAACTCGCCAAGTAGAAAAGAGAAGGATAGAAACAGCGAAGCCATCAACCCTTTTCTAATGTTTGGCAGTACGATCAGTAAAAAAGCACGGCTGGTGCTTGCGCCGAGCAGGTGCGCGGCGTCCATGAGATCGTGCAGATGGATCGCCTCAAAACTGTTGGCAATTGCACGGTACATAAACGGCAGCGCAATGGTGAAATAAGTGCCAATCAAAATCCAAGGTGTACCCACAATTGGAAATTGGCTATCGGCGTACAGTTGCAGTAATCCAACTGAAGAGACCACAGGCGGTACCGCAAAAGGAATTAAAATCAGCAGGTTCATTACTTTATCGAGACGAGGGAAATAGTAAAACACCACGAAGATCGCCGGAATAATCAAAACCGCGCTGAGTGTCAGAGAAGCGATGCCAATCAGCAATGAGCGGCCAAATGCATCGAGAAAGCGAGGGTCGGTCAGCAGTTTGAGATACCAGTCAAAGGTGAAGCCATCGGGTAAAATCGTTGCGCCCCAGCGTGAAGAAAAGGAATAAACCAAGGTGGCTAAAATGGGCAGCAACATCACTCCCACGATGGAATAGACCACGCTTTTATGAAAGGTGATTTTATTAAGGTTAGGATTAGCGTTTTGCATGAGTGCTCCTTGCGCTATAGCTTTTCGCAATTAGCCACTGATTGATCACAGTAATGAAGGCTAAAATTAGCATCAATACCACGGAAATGGCGGCGGCTAAATTGGGCTCTAAGAACAGATCTCCCGCCACTAAACTGGCAATGCGTACCGTAATGACGTTGTAGTTGCCGGATGTGAGTGCGTAGACGCTGGCATATGCGCCCATCGCATTGGCGATTAGGATAATCAAGGTGCCGAGTAGGGCTGGTGAAAGCACAGGCAAGGCGATTTTTTGCCAATATTGCCATCCGTTGGCACCCAGAGTGGACGCCGCCGCTTGCCAGTCATCACTGAGCGCATCAAATGCAGGATAGAGCAGCAGCACGCCAAGAGGGATCTGAAAGTAGATATACATCGCCAGCAGTCCCCATTTGCCGTACAGGTTGAACTCTTCAATCAAACCGTATTGCTTGAGCAACAAAGTCAGTGCGCCGTTGACCCCAAGAATAATAATGAAAGCGAATGCCAAAGGGACGCCAGCAAAATTACTGCTCATATTGGTAAAGGCGATCACACCATCGCGCAGCTTGCCATCGACTCGGCGTAAGGAGGCGACCAACATTGCTGCAATCGCAAGGCCCGCGACGCTGGACCATATGGCGAGCCACAAACTGTTGCCCAGCCCTTGTAAAATAAAGGATGAGCTGAAGATTTCGCGATAATGGTCCAGTGACCATTGATCGTCAGAGATAAAGCTGTTGAACAGAACCCACAGCATGGGGGCGAGCTGAAATAAGTAGAAAAACAGCGCAAAAGGGGCGAGCCATAACGCAGGTTTGAGTTTGTGTGCCCAGCGCGTTGATTGGCTCAGCACGGCGCTAGGCTTGCTAATAACTTGGCTACTGATCATGCTAAGCACTCCGCAGAAAAGGGCTTATTGTGATCAAGATTAAGCAGTTGGCAGCATAGGCCGCAGAGCTCAGTTTGTTTGATCTCACAAGCTTGGTGCGAAAATTGATCGCCCAATACAAACAGCGGGACGTTGCGCTCTTCGGTTAATATTCCGCCGTGTGACTTGTCATTGTTCATGCCGTGATCGCTGGTCACCATCACTTGGTAGCCATCGTTTAGCCAGCTTTCTAAAAAGTGAGATAACAGCGCATCGGCCATGCGTGCACTATTACGATACTGTCCTGAATCAAGACCAAACTTATGCCCAGCATCATCGATATTCATTGGATGGATCAGTAAAAAATCAGGCTGATGAGTACGACGTAAGTGTTCGGCGTCTAAAAACAGTGCTTCATCGGGATAGTGATCCCAGTGATAAAAACAGCCATGCTGAATATTGAGTGTTTTGTCACAGGTAAAACGATCGCGCGTTGCATCAAAAGGCGCGCGGTTATAGAGCTCGCTGACCCAATGATACGCCGCTGCGGCTGTTGTCAGCCCTTGCTCTTTTGCCAAACTGAAGATGGATTGATGATGTGAAAGGCGCACAATGTGGTTATGAACAATGCCGCTTTCGACAGGCTTTACGCCAGTGAGTAGACATTCATACAAAGGACGCGATAACGAAGGTAATTCACATTGTAGGGAGTATAAGGTTGCTCTTTGCTGCTCAATTAAGCCGTTTAAGTAGCCCATGCAATCACGGGCTACGGAATAATTGAGTCCATCAAGAACAACAAGGATCACCTTATTGTTCATGGTTGCCTCTTACTGCTGGTGGATAATGACATTTTCTTGCCATTGACGTGGCAATTGACGAGCTGATTTTTCCCAAGCATTAAAGTCGCTAATTGGGCTCACGTTCTGGTATTGATCGTTAGCGATCAATTTGCTTTGTACCGCAGCAGGCAGTGCAACGTTGCTGCGGATTGGGCGAGCATAGCCTTGTGCAAGGTTGATTTGGCCTTGATCGCTAAAGATGTATTCACGTGCTAGCTTGGCCGCATTTGGGTTTTTGGCGTATTTATTGATGATTGTGGTGTAGCCGGAAATCACAGAACCATCTTGCGGAATGTTAACGGTAAAGCGGTTACGGTCAATTTGGTCACGGTAACTTAGGGCGTTGAAATCCCACAATACGGCCACTTCAACTTCACCTTTTTCGAGGTTAGCGATACTTGGGTCTGTAAATGATAAGCGCCCTTGCTTGGCGAGTTTGGCAAAAAATTCGATTGCCGGATCGAGGTTCTTTTCACTGCCACCATGAGCAAAAGCAGCGGCTAGTACGGCATTATTTGCTTGCGCGGCAACGCCTACATTACCAATACTGATTTTGTAATCGCCTTTGAGCAAATCGTTCCACGTTTTTGGCGCATTCTTGACTAGATTATTGTTCGAGATAAATGAAATGGTGCCCGTATAAGCCAGAGCCCAGTGGCCATCTTTATCTTTGGCCCAGTCAGGGATGTCATTCCAAGTGCTCGGTTTGTACGCTTGAGTTACGCCTTTTTTCACCGCCACGCGAGCAAACGCAAAGCCAACATCACCAATATCGGCGGTCGCATTTTTCTTTTCGGCTTCAAACTTGGCAATTTCTTGCGCTGAGCTCATATCCGTATCTTGGTGTTTTAGGCCATAAATTTTACCTAAATCGCTCCACGTGTCTTGCCAGTTAGCCCAACTGCCGGGCATACCAACACTGTACACTTGGCCTTCTTGTTTCGCTGCGTTGATCAAAGATTGTAAATCAGCCTCTTTAGCAAAGGCCGAAGTCGAAAGAGTCAGCGCAAGTGCTGTGGCAGTCGCTGCGCGGGTAAATAAGGTTTTCATTGTCGCTATCCTTCTGGACTAGGTCAGTAAGTTCGATTTTTATCCTAAGGAAGAACTGTGACGTTTTCGGTATAGTTATTTGACATTTTTGGTGATTTTTAATTTCACTTTTATTTCAAATTCAATCAATTAGCCTGTCATAAATCTGTTATCTGCGTTGAGTAGTCTAAAAGGCGTTTATTCACTCTGTATACTATTGGACTAGGTCACGCATGAGATTTCGCAGCGCTTTGCCAGTGGCAAATGCTCCTTTAGAAAAGACCCAACTTGGCAACATTAAAAGCACTCTTCGTGAGCAAATTTGCAGTGGGATGCTGAGCGACAGACAAAAACTGCCATCTGAACGTGAATTGAGTGAATTGTTTAATACAACGCGCATTACGATTAAAGACGCTTTGGTTTCACTGGAAACGGAAGGATTGATTTACCGAGAAGAGCGGCGTGGTTGGTTTGTCTCTCCGGCGCGAATTCATTATAACCCGCTATCGCGTTGCCACTTCCACCAGATGCTCCGCGAGCAGCACCGAATCGCAGAAACTAAGCTAGTTGCGGTACGCAGCGTGATGGCTTCTCGTGAGTATGCAAGAGCGATGGATATTGACCGAATTACGCCCATTCATATTATTGAACGGTTGCGCTCGATTGACGGGCGAGCGGTACTGTTTGTCGAAAACTGCCTGATTGCGCAGTGGTTTCCAAAGATATTAGAGGAAAATTTAACCGCTTCGTTAACGCATCTCTATCAGCAAAAATACGGTTACATCACCACGCGTTCTCGTTTTGAGGTAATCCCTACGGCTGCGCCTCTTCATGTGGCAAAAGCCCTTAACTTAGCCGCTGGTCAATCTGTACTGAAAATTTGTCGAGTCAATTACAAACAAGATGGCGAGATCATGGACTGCGAATTTGAGTACTGGCGGCCAGATTCAGTCCTGATCCGTATCGACAGTTGTGATGGAGAATGAATAGCTTTAGACTCGGCGCAACCTTTTTCACCCTGCTAGTCGTTTATGAATTTTTCTAAGCTTAACTTAAGCGCCCCTTTGATGGCTGCGCTGCCTGCGTCGCGACACACGGCGACCAAAATCCAACAATTGGCTATTCCAGCCGTACTTTCTGGGCAAGATGTGCTTGCCTTCGCGCAGACGGGCAGTGGTAAAACGTTAGCTTATGGTTTGCCTTTACTGCAACGGATTGAAGTTAATACTCTTGAAATTCAATCCGTTGTCATTGTTCCTACCCGTGAATTAGCACAACAAGTCAGCCAAGAGCTGAGTACCGTGGCAAGCAAAATGGGTATTAGCTTATGCACTTTATGCGGGGGAGTGGCCCAAGAAGAGCAGCTTGCGCAGTTGGCCAAATTACCGCATTTAATCGTCGCGACACCGGGCCGCTTGCTTGATTTACTCACACAGCAACTGATCTCATTGGAGTCGATGCACAGTGTGGTGTTAGATGAAGCTGACAGACTGTTAGAGATGGGGTTTTGGCCGGATGTACAACGCCTGCTCAGTTTTATGCCCCAAACCAAACAAACGTTGTTGTTTTCCTCCACACTCGCCGCCGATCTCGAACAGGTGGCATTGGCCGTGTTAAATAACCCGGTAAAGATAGAGGCGAATCAAGCCAATCAAGTGGTGGAAGAAATTGAAGAGCAGCTCTACCTTGTGAATAAGGGCAGTAAAGCACAAGCATTAATTGCTCTGATTAAGCAGCGAGCTGGGCAGCAAGTATTAGTGTTCATTAGCGCTCGTGATAGTGCTGACGCGGTCGCGAAAAAATTACTCAAAGCGGGTATTCGTGCGGCAGCTTTGCATGGTGAAAAAGATCAAGTTATTCGCGAGCAAACGTTAGCCGATTTCAAAGCGAATCAAATGGATGTACTGGTGGCCACCGATTTACTGGCGCGTGGTATTCACATTGACGCGCTGCCAGTGGTGATCAATTTTGATTTACCGCCTAGTGCGCCAGTTTATATTCACCGCGTTGGCCGCACAGCGCGTGCTGGTCAAGGTGGTGTGGCGATTTCGCTGGTCTGCCATGGTGAAAGCCAAGCGCTGGAGGCAATCCGTAGCTTAACGCAGCGCGCTTTACCGCTGCAGGCGTTGACCGATTTTCCAGTGACAGACCAACCGACCAGCGGTGAACCGAAGCGCAAACCGCGTGATAAGCAAGCCAACCGCCGCAGTGCTCAAAAGCGCAGCGTGAAGCAGTTTCAACAGAAAACAAGCCATTAAGTCGCTCAATATACGCATGCTATTGTGCGTTTTGATGGAGTAAGGAAACTAAGTGACTCAGGAAATTTATGCATTTATTACGATTGAAATGGCACATTAATCGAGTTTATGTGTAAATTTTCAGAAGCTTATTGTGAACAACCTATCATTATTGGACTAAATCAAGAAAATGCAGTATTCAGTTTCATGAGATTATATTCACAATTTTAGAATCATTTCTAGGATAAATATTCTTTAATCCACGTTATTAACACGATTGTGGATAATTAGTCGTTAGTCAATCATTATCAATATAAGCGATGACTTTCTAGTCAAATAATATTTTAATGTATGTCACAT
>NZ_CAWNTB010000012.1:0-12122 GCF_963877065.1 Vibrio sp. V01_P9A10T6 | reverse complement strand
CAAATACATGAGCCGAGCATAATAATGTCTGATTTGATTTCTTACGACGATGCCATTGATGCGGCTTACGACATCTTTCTTGAAATGGCACCCGATAATCTAGAACCTGTTGATGTCATCCTGTTTACGGCACAATTTGAAGACCGTGGCGCGGCTGAACTGGTTGACGTTGGTGATGATTGGGTTCAACACGTGGGTTTTGACGTCGATAAGGAAGCTTACGCGGAAGTATTGATCGGTCTTGTCAACGAAGAGGACGACGTACTAGACGATGTGTTTGCAAGAATGCTCGTCAGCCGCGATCCAGACCAAAAGTTCTGCCACATTCTGTGGAAGCGTGACTAACCTCATTACTGTTGCTGCGTTTTATAATGAAATCGTCGTGACACTGTCTTGAGGCAAACAGCAATAACGCCAATCGTGATTGATTGGCGTTATTATTTTTAAGCGTGATCTTTTTCCAGAGCTTTTTCTTCAACCAGTTGATAGTGAATGACATACAACTGTTCAATATTGGGATAAATGTCTTGAATCACCTCTTTCAGTGTCGTGAGTGACATATTTTCTTGCTCTGCATGGTAGTGGCTTAATTCGCTAAATAGGATCGGTTCAACCTTATTGATTAACAAGCGGCAGAACTTTCGTCCCTCTTCCAACGTACTCACCTCGACAATAGAGCCAACTTGGTAGTGCTTTTCGCTCTCATCACGAATGGTGATCACTTTCTTTTTCGCCAAAATATCCGCTTCAAAACGAGCGAAAAAAGTCATTTCTGTTGGAGCTGTCATCGCATTTTCTCTTTATTATTTAAACCACAAGTTACCATTTACAACACAGGTTACTATTTACAACACAAGTTACGACGCCATCTTACCGTGACACTGACCCTTTGTCGTCGATAGCTGCTTCACCAATTCACAGTTTTGGCCGATGATGATCGCAAAGCCTTATCTAAATATTGCATTTCCCAGCGACTTCGTTAATCATTTGTATATTCAAATAAAACTCATCATGCCCATGTCAAGCTCACCACTTTATAGACAAATAAAACAATTTATTTTAGATAACATTGAATCCGGACACTGGCCTGTCGGCCAACGCATAAGCACCGAGCTAGAACTGACTGAGCAATTTAATGTGAGTCGGATGACGGTGAATAAAGCGATACGGGATCTGGTAGCTGATGGAAAACTGCAACGCCGACCAAGGCTAGGTACTTTTGTTTGCGCGGTAGAAGACAAAGCGGAATCACCGCTACTTGATATTCGTAATATTGCTGACGAGGTCGCTAGCCGAGGGAAGCAATATCGCAGTAAAGTCTTAAAGCAACTTGCGTTAACAGCAGATGAAAGTGTCGCTATCAAACTCGGCGTCATGCTAGGATCTTCTGTTTTTTATAGTGAAATCATTCACTTTGCTAATGACACTCCGATACAACTGGAAGTGCGCTGGGTCAATAGCCGCTACGCGCCCCACTATCTTGAACAAAACTTCTCGTTCATGACGCCCAATCAATATCTTTCACAAAACTGCCCATTAAGTGCCATTGAGCACACTGTTGAAGCCATTATTGCCGAGCATCACATCAAACAATTGTTGCAGTTGGCCGTCAATGAACCCTGTTTACTACTCAATCGCCGTACCTGGAGTGGCGATAAGTTAGTCAGCTCTGCACTGCTTTATCACCCGGGATCGAAATACAAATTAACCTCTAAAGTGATGCTCGACTAACGCTACACATTTCAACATTCGATCACACTTTTGCAACATTCATCTTGCACCGCGTGCGCTTTTGCCTTATTTATTTGTATATACATTTAAATCAGCAGCGTACTAAGCGATAACGGTGACAATAAAGATGGATCTAATACTGACCAACGCGCGTATCGTCAGCATGGAACAAGGAGAGCTTGGCTATCAACCTAGCTCTCCTAAAACTGTGGTGATAAAAGCGGGCAAAATTGACGCCAGCCTTGATAGCCACATTCCCATAGCTGCCACACCAGAACACAAAGTCATAGATTGCCAAGGCAAGCTTATCACTCCGGGGTTGATAGATTGCCATACTCACCTTATCTATGCCGGTAACCGCGCCAATGAGTTTGAAATGCGCTTGCAAGGTGTTCCCTACCCAGCGATCGCCAAGCAAGGCGGCGGTATTTTATCAACCGTCCACGCCACCCGCACCGCATCCATTGACCAATTGGTTGAGTTGGCACTACCAAGGTTAGAGGGGTTGCTGCGTTCCGGTGTCACATCCGTTGAGATCAAATCGGGCTACGGTTTAACGCTCCATGATGAGATAAAAATGCTCAAAGCGGCTAAGCACCTTGAGGATCATCGCCGCATTAAAGTCGTCACAACACTGCTCGCCGCTCACGCCATTCCACCAGAATATCAACACCGATCAGACGATTATGTTGAGCATATTTGTCAGGAAATCATCCCTCTGGTGGCCGAACAAAAACTCGCTTCGAGCGTCGATGTGTTTTGTGAATCGATTGGTTTTACGCTGGCACAAACAGAAAAAGTGTTCCAAGCCGCAATTGCGCATGGGCTGCAAGTGAAAGGTCATACCGAGCAATTATCAAACCTAGGGGGAAGCGCTTTAACCGCCCATTACCAAGGTTTGTCTGCCGATCATATCGAATATTTAGATGAGCAAGGTGTGTTTGCACTCGCCCGTTCCAATACCGTGGCAACCTTGCTGCCCGGTGCTTTTTATTTCTTACGTGAAACCCAACGCCCACCGATTGATTTACTGCGTCAGCATCATATTCCAATGGCCATCGCAAGTGATTTCAACCCCGGTACATCGCCGTTTGCTGACCTCACTCTTATTATGAATATGGCGTGCACACTGTTTGGCTTAACCCCCCAAGAAGCCTTACGAGGGGTGACTCAACATGCTGCGCAAGCGTTAGGTTTTGCTGATTCTCGCGGCAAAATTGCCACTGGCTACGATGCCGATCTCGCCATTTGGAATATTAGCCACCCAGCCGATTTAAGTTATCAAGTGGGCGTACCGCGTTTGCATGCACGCGTAGTTGACGGAGCATTTACCTATGAATAACCCTACCCTTAGCAACACTCAGCACAGCTTCGAGTGGCAAGGCCGTCACGATGCCGAAGATGGCGAGTTAGGTACACGCGTTCACCATCAAACTCAACGTTGCACCGTCAATACGCTACCCATTCAACAAAACCAAGATGAGAAAGCCATTGCCATTATCGGTTTTGAATGCGATGCAGGGGTGGCCCGCAATAAAGGACGCATTGGCGCAAAACAGGCTCCCGATGCCATTCGCCAAGCGCTGGCCAACATGGCTTGGCATAAGCACTCTCGCTTTTTTGACCTGGGCAATATTCGCTGTATTGATGATGAACTTGAGCTGGCTCAGCAACAGTGCGCTGATGTGATTGCCCATACGCTTAAACAAACGCCCGTTATCGTACTGGGTGGCGGTCATGAAGTCGCTTGGGCCACGTTTCAAGGCGCAGCGCAATATCTGAGTCAACAAGCCATCAGCCAACCACGAATTGGGATCATCAATTTTGACGCACATTTCGATTTACGTGCTTTTGAGTCAGAGATCGCTTCGGTGCGACCTAGCTCCGGCACTCCCTTTAATCAAATTCATCAATGGTGTGAGCAAAATCAATGGCCATTTCATTACGCTTGCTTAGGTGTAAGCCGAGCAAGTAATACTACTGCACTGTTTCAACGAGCCGATGAACTGGGCGTTTGGTATATGCAAGATAATCAGTTTTCAGCACTGAGCCCGATTGATCATCTGCGTGAACTGCAACACTTCATTGACCAGTGTGACTATCTCTATTTAACGATTGACTTAGATGTCTTTCCAGCTGCAACGGCGCCGGGAGTCAGCGCCCCAGCGGCACGTGGCGTAAGTTATGAAGCGCTTGCCCCTTATTTTGACAAAATTTTCTACCACAAAAATAAGCTGTTAATTGCCGACATTGCCGAATACAACCCGCAATTTGACCAAGACAATCAAACTGCTCGTCTCGCGGCAAGGCTGTGTTGGGATATCGCCAATGCCATGACCGACGATTAATCGCTACACCTCACTAAACCCGATACTGGCACCATAACAACAATAGCGCCACATTGTGAAACACAAGGAGTCTCAACATGACGCAACCCCATACTCAAGAGCAACGTCTTGATACCACGCGCACCATTCGCGCCCCTCACGGTACAACACTTCGAGCCAAATCGTGGTTAACCGAAGCGCCACTGCGCATGCTCATGAACAACCTTGACCCAGACGTTGCAGAGCACCCACATGCACTTGTGGTGTATGGTGGCATTGGCCGCGCGGCCCGAAATTGGCCGTGCTTTGATAAAATTGTTGAAGTGCTTGAACGCCTTGAAGAGGATCAAACGCTCTTGGTTCAATCAGGCAAACCTGTCGGTGTTTTCCCGACGCACAAAAATGCACCACGTGTGCTAATTGCCAACTCAAACCTTGTACCACATTGGGCCAACTGGGAGCACTTTAATGAGCTCGATAAGCAAGGTTTGATGATGTACGGTCAAATGACGGCTGGCTCATGGATCTACATCGGCTCACAAGGCATTGTACAAGGTACTTACGAGACCTTCGTCGCCATCGCTAAACAGCATTTTGCTGGTAGCGCAAAAGGCCGCTGGGTGTTGACTGGCGGCTTAGGTGGCATGGGCGGCGCTCAGCCATTAGCGGCAACCATGGCTGGGTTTTCCATGATTGCGGTCGAGTGTGATGAATCGCGCATCGACTACCGTTTACGCACTGGTTATGTCGATAAAAAAGCCACCAGCTTAGATGAAGCCTTGGCGATGATCGATAGCTCGGAGACACCGATTTCTGTCGGTTTGTTAGGTAATGTCGCTGATATTTTTCCACAGCTAGTTGAGCGTAATATCACCCCCGATGTGGTGACAGACCAAACCTCGGCCCATGACCCACTCAATGGTTATTTACCCTTAAATTGGAGCATGGAACACGCCGCTCAAATGCGCACTCAAGATGAAAGCCAAGTGGTCAAGGCGGCCAAAGCATCGATGGCCGTCCAAGTTCAAGCGATGTTAACGCTGCAAAAACGCGGCGCTGCCACACTCGACTACGGCAACAACATCCGCCAAATGGCTCTCGAAGAAGGAGTAGCGAACGCTTTTGACTTCCCAGGATTCGTGCCAGCCTACATTCGCCCGCTATTTTGTGAGGGGATTGGACCTTTTCGCTGGGTCGCCCTGTCTGGCGATCCCGAAGACATTTATAAAACCGACCAAAAAGTGAAAGAGTTAATCCCTGATAACCCCCATCTACATAACTGGCTAGACATGGCGCGCGAACGCATTCAATTCCAAGGCCTACCAGCTCGCATCTGTTGGGTGGGTTTGAAAGATCGCGAACGTTTAGGCCAAGCCTTTAACGCGATGGTGAAAAGTGGCGAGTTAAAAGCGCCAGTCGTGATTGGTCGCGACCATTTAGATTCCGGCTCGGTAGCAAGCCCAAACCGTGAAACTGAAGGTATGCTAGATGGCTCAGACGCTGTTTCCGATTGGCCGCTGCTCAACGCACTGCTCAATACAGCCGGTGGCGCAACTTGGGTGTCACTCCACCACGGCGGTGGCGTAGGTATGGGCTTTTCTCAGCACTCTGGCATGGTGATCTGCTGTGATGGTTCAGATGACGCAGCGCAACGCATTGCGCGTGTTTTACATAACGACCCAGCCACAGGTGTCATGCGCCATGCTGATGCAGGTTATGACATTGCGAAACGCTGTGCTAAAGAACAAAAGCTCGACCTGCCAATGCTCAACCATGAACTCGAGCAACTGAAGTAAGGACAAAAAACATGTTAAATCTTGTTATTAAACCGGGCCAATTGAGCTTAAAAGCACTGCGTCAAGTAAGCCGAAAGCCGGTCACCGTATCACTCGACTCCAGCGCGATAGCGGGTATTGAAGCAAGCACACAAGTCGTTGAGCAAGTGATTGCCGAAAATCGTACTGTTTATGGTATCAACACGGGGTTTGGCCTACTTGCCAATACTAAAATTGCCCCTGAAGATTTAGAAACCTTGCAGCGCAGCATCGTGCTTTCACACGCTGCGGGCATTGGTAAATTCATGGCGGATGAAACCGTTCGCTTGATGATGGTACTCAAAATTAATAGCCTTTCCCGTGGGTATTCTGGTATTCGACTTGAGGTGATCAACGCCTTGATGGCGTTAGTTAATCACCAAGTCTACCCCTGTGTTCCGCAAAAGGGATCGGTTGGCGCATCGGGTGATTTAGCGCCTTTAGCACACATGAGTACGGTACTGCTCGGCGAAGGGCAAGCTCGCCACAACGGCGAAATTATCTCTGGACTGGACGCGTTGAAAATCGCAGGGCTAACTCCTATTACTTTAGCGCCAAAAGAGGGGCTCGCGCTACTCAATGGCACACAAGCCTCTACCGCATTTGCCCTAGAGGGGTTATTTGCCGCAGAAGACTTATTTGCCTCCGCCATTGTATGTGGTTCAATGTCGGTCGAAGCGGCGCTGGGCAGTCGCCGCCCGTTTGATCCGCGCATTCATCGCGTTCGCGGCCATCGCGCGCAAATGGATGCCGCCAGCGCTTATCGCCATGTACTTGACAGCCGCAGCGAGATTGGTGAATCCCACACCGCATGTGAAAAAGTACAAGACCCGTATTCACTGCGTTGCCAACCACAAGTGATGGGCGCGTGCTTACAGCAAATTCGCAATTCGGCTGAAACGCTAGAAGTGGAAGCCAATGCCGTTTCCGACAACCCTCTGGTGTTTGCAGACGATGGCGACATCATCTCTGGCGGTAATTTCCATGCAGAGCCCGTCGCGATGGCTGCGGATAACTTGGCGCTAGCGATTGCCGAAATCGGCAGTTTGTCAGAACGACGCATGGCACTCTTGATTGACAGCGCGCTCAGCAAGCTTCCGCCATTTTTAGTGGACAACGGTGGCGTTAACTCTGGCTTTATGATTGCGCAAGTGACGGCGGCAGCGCTAGCCAGTGAAAATAAAACGCTCGCCCATCCGGCTTCGGTTGACAGCTTACCTACTTCGGCCAACCAAGAAGATCACGTGTCGATGGCAACGTTTGCTGGTCGTCGTCTGCGTGATATGAGCGAAAACACGCGTGGTATTTTAGCGGTCGAGTATCTTTCTGCCGCGCAGGGGCTCGATTTCAGAGCACCCAATAAATCCTCCGCATTAGTCGAAGAAGCGAAACAAATCCTGCGTAAAAAAGTTTCGTTTTACGATAAGGATCGCTACTTCTCGCCAGACATTGAACAAGCCAATACCTTGCTAGAACTGGCGGTACATAACTCGCTCATGCCGGAAAATCTTCTCCCTAGCTTATAATGTTACGCTATTGAGCCTCGCTCTCTGTGAGGCTCTTTTTACTGATTGGACCATTCATCGAGTGGAGTTGACTTATAATCGCTTCAGTTTTGGCCATACAGCGTACATTATGTCTCTTACATCTTATTTCTCTCATCAAGATCAAAAATTCCAGTTCACTCGCCAACAAGCGAGTCACTTTGCTAAAAAAGTGGCGGGAGATTTCAACCCAATCCACGACGAAGACAGCAAGCGTTTCTGTGTTCCGGGCGATTTGCTCTTTGCAGTATTGCTGCAAAAAGAAGGCATTAGCCAAAAGATGCGTTTTGATTTTTCAGGCATGGTCAGCGATGGCATTGCACTGCACATTGAAAATAAGTGTATGAAAGAGAGCGCTCTTGTCGATACTGCCGGCAAAGAGTATCTACACATGAGCCGTGAAGGCCAAGTAAGCCACAACACCGCATTTATCGAACACGTTGTGACGAACTATGTGCAGTTTTCTGGTATGAACTTCCCGCACATCATGGTGCCATTGATGGAAGAAGCGCAAATGATGATTAACTGCCAGCGCCCATTAGTCATCTATGAAAGCATGGAAGTGGAATTTGAACGTTTAGACCTCACTTCACCTGAAGTTGAGTTTTCTGGTGCGACGTTTGATGTTGACGGTAAACGTGGCATTGTCACGCTTAACTTTGCCTTTAAAGAAAACGGTCAAATCGTAGGGAAAGGGGTAAAGCGCATGGTAGCTAGTGGCCTGAAACCTTATGACCAAGAAGCAGTCGATGACTTAGTTAATCGCTTCAATGAACGTAAAGAGATGTTTTTAGCTCAATTTTCAAAAGCAGCCTAACCGTATTCTTTTCACTATGGCTTGAGCTCTTTTGCTCATTATCTAGAACCATGTTTGTTGTCTAGAACCATGTTCGTTGTATAGATTGCCGCCCCGCTATTCTTGCGGGGCTTTTGATTTCGGATGCCTTACGACATTCAACTATATCCAGCGCCTGACACGCTGCTTGTAATCGACATACTCTTCGCCAAAACGCGCTTCCAGCACTCGCTCTTCTGGATAAATCTGAAAACGATTCATAAACCACACAAATAAAAATGCGACCACAAGGCTCAACCCATTGTGTTGCCAATAAGCCACGCCAAACAACAGGAAAAAGAGCCCCAGATACATCGGATTACGCGAATAGCGGTAGATACCGCTATCCACAATACACGATGTCGTTTCTGGTTTGGTTGGATTGACCGTAGTTTTCTTGCGACGAAATTCGTAAATCCCCAGTAAACCAACGATGCCAGATAAAACAAAGCAAATCGCAAAGACCACTCGAGGCAGAGGTAAAGCGAGGCTTGCAAACTCAAAACTGTATGAGATACGATGCATCAACAGTAGCGCCACAATAAATATCGCCACTGGGGGTATTTTCAGTTCAAATTTTTCCATGCTGCTCCACCTGACTGTGCTTCGCTCCAAACCAATATCGACAGTATAGTAAAAAGCCCAGTAAGGTCTGGGCTTAGGGTTTACAACAATGCCAGTAAAGCTTGTAACGGATGCTTTGGTTTTACCTGTTCAAATCGTTTCACTTGACTACGGCAGGAATACCCTGTGATCAAGCAACGCTCTTTGGGCAGTTTTTCTAAACTTGGCTTCCAGCTTAAACCATAAATATCTTTCGACATCTCCAGCTTATCCTTTTCGTGGCCAAAGGTTCCAGCCATGCCACAACAACCAACTGGCACCGTTTTTAACTGAGAACCAAAATGGCTAAATATCGCACCCCACTCTTTTTCTGCATTCGGTAGTTTGGTCTTTTCCGTGCAATGAGCAAACAGATACCAAGGCGCGTCACTGTGGTTTTGGTGATGGTTAAACTCCGACAAACGTGGCAACAGCCACTCATGAACGGTCAACACATCAAACTCACCGCGCTTATCGCCAAGAATTTCGTTGTACTCATCACGGTAGCAAAGCACTAACGCTGGATCGACACCGACCATTGGAATATTGAGATCAGCCACTTGTGACAAAAACGCAGCGGTGTTTTTCGCGGTAGTTGTGAATTGCTTTAAAAATCCTTTGATATGCTGTGCTTTACCATTGGGTTTGAATGGCAACAGTATCGGATTTTTGCCTAATTTGATCAGCAATTGCACGAAATCTTCAACCACCTCAGCATCGTAATAACTGGTAAATGGGTCTTGAACGATAATCACATGTTCAGCGCGATCTTGCTGTGACAGACCAGCGAGACGCTGCATATCAAATTTCACCACCTGGCCTGCGACACGCTTTGCCAACGTCGGTACCGAAAGCAAGGGCGCATCAACGTAACCAACGGTTGAAGCGGTGAGGCTTTGTACCCATTTCTGAGCCAATACCCCGTTCACCACTTGCGGAGCCTTTGCCATGACCGGCAAAAGCGTTTCAATATTCGCGACGAGATAATCCTTAGCCGGACGCTGATAACGTGAGTAGTAGATATTTAAAAAACGAGAGCGAAAACTCGGCACATCCACTTTGATTGGACATTGGCTGGCACACGCTTTACACGCCAAGCAGCCGTTCATCGCTTCATACACTTCATGTGAAAAATCGTACTCGCGCGATTTATTGAAAGAGTTACGCACGCGATCAATCATAGTTTTGATGGTTGGGTTTGACTCCAACACTTGTTTCTCTAGGTCGAGAATATCCACACCCTGCTCGGTAAGTTGGCGTAACCATTCACGCACCAAACCGGCGCGGCCTTTCGGTGAGTGACGACGATCCGCCGTGACTTTCATCGACGGGCACATCGGCGAACTGGTGTCATAGTTAAAACATAAACCGTTACCATTACACTCCATCGCCTGTTTGAAACTGTCACGGACCTTCACATCGATTTGACGATCAAAATAGCCGCGTTTGGTGTCCGTGACTTTGACCAATTCAAAATTGGTCTCAAGTGGCGTACATATTTTGCCGGGGTTCATTTTATTGTGCGGGTCAAAGGCTGCTTTAACGCGTCGTAATTCAGTAAATAGCTCCTCACCAAAAAACGCGGGGCCATATTCGGAGCGATAACCTTTGCCATGTTCGCCCCACATTAAACCGCCATATTTTGCCACCAGCTTGACTACCTCATCAGACACTTCATGCATCAGAAGCTCTTGCTGTGGGTCACACAAATCCAAAGCAGGACGCACATGCAGCACGCCGGCATCCACGTGGCCAAACATGCCATAACTGAGATTTTTACTATCCAGCAAGGTACGGAATTCGCTAATAAAATCAGCCAAGTGTTGAGGAGGAACACAAGTATCTTCAGCAAAAGCAACGGGTTTAGCCTTGCCTTTGGCCGCCCCTAATAACCCCACCGCTTTTTTGCGCATGTTGTAAATCAGGTTAATGCTCGCCAAATCACTGCACACTTGATAGCCAATGATGCCCGCTTGTTCTTGCTCAAGCATCTGATCAAGACGCTGCGTCAATGAAGCGACCTGTGCGGCGACCTCTTGCTCGCTTTGGCCTGCGTATTCGACCATGTTGATGCCTTGCATCTCTTTGCCCGGAACATCCGCTAATAACTCGCTGACGCTATGCCAAACAATATCTTGCTTAGCTAGATTTAATACTTTGGAATCGACGGTTTCAACCGATAACGCATTGGCCGCTACCATTAAAGGGGCATTACGCAATGCCGAATCAAAGCTGTTGTACTTCACATTGACTAAGGTGCGAGCTTGGGGGATAGGCGTCAGATTCAAGGTTGCTTCTGTGATGAAGACCAAAGAGCCTTCTGCGCCACAAAGTACCCGAGTGAGATTAAAGTGATCACCTTCTTCATCAAGCGCATTTTTAAGATCGTAGCCCGTCAGAAAGCGGTTAAGAGGTGGAAATTTCGCCACAATTTGTTCGCGCTTGTCGCGGCATACCGCTTCGGTCACTTGCAAAGCATTTGCAGCAAAAGTACCACTTTCAGGCAAGCCTAATGAGAGATCCGATTCAAGTACCGAGCCATCGGCAAAAACGGCTTGCAGAGACAAGACATGATCCGACGTTTTGCCATATTTTAAAGAGCCCTGCCCTGACGCATCGGTATTGAT
Organism: Vibrio sp. V01_P9A10T6; assembly: GCF_963877065.1. NCBI lineage: Bacteria > Pseudomonadati > Pseudomonadota > Gammaproteobacteria > Vibrionales > Vibrionaceae > Vibrio > Vibrio sp. V01_P9A10T6. The sequence continues at coordinate 641 of NZ_CAWNTB010000012.1, read as the reverse complement.
CATGCCACCAAGTGTGGCTCGGTTACTGGTCGAAAGATCCGGTGAGAAAAAATAACCTAATGGTCTGACCGCATCATTTAATTGGTCTTTCACCACACCAGCTTGTACTCTTACCCAACCTTCATCAGCATTAATTTCAAGCACTTGGTTCATGTGACGAGATAAATCAACCACAATACCTTTGGTTAACGACTGGCCATTGGTACCAGTGCCACCACCGCGCGGTGAAAAAGTGACTCTCTCAAACTCTGGTTTTGAGCTAATCTTACCAATAAGTGCTACGTCATGAGTTGATTTGGGATGCACAACGGCTTGAGGCAATTGCTGATAGACACTGTTGTCAGTCGCAACAGCAAGTCGGCTAGAGTATTGTGATTCGATATCGCCGCTAAACCCCTCGTTTTCGAGTTGTTGTAAAAAGCTCAAAACGACGGGATCGACGTCCGTTTGGTGATGAAGTCTTGGTAACATTTGCTTCCTGCCCCTACTGCGCTGATCCAATCAGCTGTGGGTTAATGGTTATTTTGATATTAATCTTTGAATTTTGTCACTTTACAACATTTAAAAAGGTGATCAAATCAGAATCTCAATGCAAGAATGAATCTCTCTAAAAAGTCATCAGTACGACATTTTTCCTGTAC